>NZ_CALIED010000054.1:0-91079 GCF_938022135.1 uncultured Psychrobacillus sp. | reverse complement strand
GCTTGTTGATGCTGTATGTCTTAACGTTTTGCATGTTCAGTTTTCAATGTTCATTTTTGCGTTGTCGTTTTTTGCGACTTCTCTAATTTATCACCATTCAACCGGCTAGTCAAGAAGTTTTTTAAAAAACATTTTTTATTAAGTTTCTGCTGTTTTTTAATTCGTTTTTGACGACGCTTATTATAATACCGCACAATTAATACATATGTCAACAAAAAACGAGTATTTTTTTAAAACGTTTTTTGTTGACTCATTTTCACCCTTTAACTTTGTAGTATCTATGCTCGATATGGCTACTTTTCGTCGGTTGTTTTTCGACTATAATTAACCCTTTGTCCACTAAGAATTCTATAAATACTTCTAGGTCTACAGAATAGTTTTTCAATTCCTCTTGTTCATGAATCTCTTGAATGGTCCAATACTCTTTAGTAGAAAGTACTTCTACTATATGACGTGCCCCATCCTTTGTTCTAGAATGAATTAGAAAATCGCTAGCTAAAAATAATAGTTCTAATCTCTTCTCTAATGTTTCTCGACTTGATACTAGCTCATCGTACAATTTATATATAGAAGGATCTAATTGCTTTACTTGCTTCCACACCATAACCTCTGGGTGCATTCCCTTTTCAATAATAGCTAATCTCGCTAAATGATGAAGTGAGTTTACAATATGAGTATAAGCATCTAGATAATTTAGTTGCTCAAAGAACACCTTTGCTTGCATATAACTTCTACTTAACTTAGCAAATTCAATTCCCATCCTTACGTTCCGACCATTTATCGGAAACTCTTGTAGTTCCCTTTTTAGGTTTTCTACATATTCATTTCTATCAAAAACAACTCGGCCGTTGATCATCCAATCTACTAGCTTAGGGTTGGCTCCAACTATAAACCATTTTCGTATTTGTTTTTCTGTAATTATATGCAGGGCAGCTTTTTTGTCGCTATACGTATAATGCTTTGTAAAAACAGGATTAGAGGAATCTTTTGTTATTATAAATAGTATAGAGTCAAAGGTATCCGTAATTGGACTGACCTCTTCTATTTTTTCTATCAATATGATGCCTAAAGTATTTGAATCACTTGCTCTTTCTTGATAAATAGGTCTTAACAATGCTTCCAATGTGAAAGCCTCCTTTTTAAACTTATGTATTATTCTTCGACAATTATTTGATATTTCCTCTTTAAACTTTTAGGACATTCCTTTATATAAAAATATGTTATAGTGTATGTACAATTAGGAGGTAAAAATATGAAACCCTATAAAAACAAAATAAATCGAATCCGTTCCTTTGCGCTTGGCTTAATTTTCTTTGGCTTTATCATTATGTACGGCGCTATATTTTTCAGAGAAAACCCAATCCTAGTAACTATTTTCATGACACTTGGGTTACTTTCTATTATAGGAAGTACAGTTGTTTATGGCTGGATAGGTTTACTATCTACTAGAGCCGTTCAAGTAGTCTGCCCCAATTGCGGAAAACATACGAAAGTTTTAGGTAGAGTAGATATGTGTATGTATTGTAAAGAACCACTTACATTAGATCCTACTCTTGAAGGCGAAGAATTTGATGTTAGCTACAATAGAAAGAAATAAATTTCTGCACTTTGCTTTTAGGCAAAGTGCTTTTTTATATTAACATAGTTCCTATAAAGTAAGATAACTTAAGGTTTAAATTCCCCATGTCAAGCTACTATGAGAGTAAATATCCTCTGAGCATACATAGCATTACGCAAATTATCCAAAATGCAACTTCAATATTTTTTATCAAAAAAAGACAATAATATTTCATTTGACCTACAATCACACCTACTTTAGACTTAAGTTATAAAGAAGGGAGTGCAACAATATGTCTATCAGAAAGAAATTGAATTTTTCATTACTGTCTATTTTCTCTTTACTACTTATCTCAGTAGTAGTCACTCTTCTCCAATTGCTAACTATAGAGGATAAGTTTGATTACGCATTGGACAACCGTGTTCAGCAACAAATTTTATCAGATGAGATTCAAATAGAACTTGGTATGCAAGGTCTTTACTTAAGGAGTATGATTTTAAATAACACTGAGCAAACAAAAGAAGCACTAATTCTACACCAAGATTTGCTTGATGAGGCTATTCTAAAATTAGATAAGCTCGCCTCATCTGAAACTATGAAAACCTATTTAAGTGAGATTAATAAACATAATGATGCATTTAATGATGCTGCCGATGAAGTTTTGACCAATTTAAATTCCGGTAATAAGGATAGAGCATTGCAGGTGGTTAATAATGAAGCACATCTTGCAAATGAGGGTATATTAGCTGTAGCTCTCGAAATCAATGAATATCAAAAAGATCAATTAAAGATTATTACTGCTGAAACTAAGGAAATCGTTAAAAATACAATTCGAATAGGACTAGCTATACTGGTCGTAAGTATCTTGCTTACAATAGGTATTTCCTTATTTATAAAAAGATCTATTACTAACCGTCTAAAACACCTAGTAGTTGCAACTGAAATTATATCAAATGGTGACTTAACAGCATCTGATATTAACAATCAAGTAAAGGATGAAATAGGCGATGTAGCTAGGTCCTTTAATAAAATGAAAGCAAATCTAAAAGATCTAATTATTAGCTTACATGAAAATGCAAACCATTTGTCTAGTGTTTCCGAGGAACTTTCAGCTAGCACAGAAGAAGTTACCGCTGCATCTACCGATGTAGCAAAGCGAGTGGAAATGACATCTGAAGGTGCCCACATTGCATCTATATCAGCAAAAGATAGTGCTACTGCAATGGATGAAACTGCTGCAGGAGTTCAGCGTATTGCTGAAGCTACACAGGTTTTACAGAGCAATGCAACCAACACCTTAGAGTTTGCTAGCAAAGGTGAAGAAGTTTTAAAAACAGCAAAAGGACAAATGAATCAAATTTATAACTCCTCTAGCGAAACAAATCAGTTAATAAAAAAATTAAGTGTTAAGTCTATTGAAATTGAGAATATTACTAAGGTTATTACTGGGATTTCTGAACAAACAAACTTACTAGCCTTAAATGCAGCTATTGAAGCTGCTCGAGCAGGAGAACACGGGAAAGGATTTGCGGTAGTCGCCGATGAAGTAAGGAAGCTAGCGGAGGAATCCAAGTATTCAGCAAATCAGATAGTAGCCCTTATTACAGAAATTCAAAAGGACACAAGAAATGTTGAAGAGTCTGTTCTAATAGGTCTTCATAATACAGAAGAAGGTGTAAAGGTAATAAATGAAGCGAATATTTCTTTCCAATCAATTGCATCCTCAATTGAGCAAGTTTCCTATCAGATTGAAGATATTTCAGCAACCTCGGAGGAAATTGCTGCTAGCGCAGAAGAAGTAGCTGCATCTGTAGCTGAAATTGTAAATCAAACTATTGAAGCTTCTTCGCAAACTACAATGATTTCAGCGGCTGTCGAGGAACAGACAGCAACCATGCAGGAGATTAACAGTGTAGCACAGGACCTAACCCAAAAAGCAGTAGAATTAGAAGAATTAATTTATCAATTTAAAATTTAACCATAAGAAAAACCGAGCGAATAAACGCTCGGTTTTTCTTATTGGACTTTAGTTGCTTGTTCTTTACAGGTAGGACACGTACCGTAGATCTCCATTCGGTGAGAGCTAACATCATATCCGGTCAAGTGAGAGGCAAGATGCTCTACTTCATCTAATCCTGGATAATGGAAGTCAACTATTTTACCACAAGAGTTACAAATCATATGGTAGTGATCATTTGTGATAAAATCAAAACGGCTTGAATTATCACCATATGTTAATTCCTTTACTAGGCCAGCTTCTCTAAACACACGTAAGTTGTTATAGACTGTGGCAACGCTCATGCTAGGAAATTTACTTTCAAGCGCTTTATATATATCGTCCGCGGTGGGATGGGACATAGATTGAATAATAAATTCCAGAATCGCATGGCGTTGAGGCGTTATACGTACACCGGTTGATTTCAATGTATCTAAAGCGTCTCTTAAATGTACTTCCGTCATCGCTATGCACCTCTCTTTATAATCATTATTAAATGATAAGTTTATAATTATTATAAAGAGGAACTGTCCTTAATGTCAAATTTTTCGGCTATTAACATAGTATTATACATTTTTAGTATCCTCGTGTAGCATCTATTACATTCTCAATATCATTCTCTTGTTTTAGAAACGCCACTAAATTTCTAGAGAAAATTTCAAGCGCTCTCACTACGTATTGTGAGGAATGACTAGAAATGTGTGGGGAAACAATCACATTTGGCATACGCCAAAAAGGATGGTCACTTTCTAACGGTTCCTGCTCGAACACATCTAACACTGCGTAAGCAATGCATTTGTCTTCTAGTGCTTTTAATAGGTCCAGTTCTTTCACTAAATCTCCGCGTCCGTAATTCATAAAAATAGCACTCTCTTTCATAGACTGAAAATGCTTATATGTCAGCAGCCCTCTTGTTTCCTCCGTACTTGGCAGAATAGATACTACTATATCTGCTTGAGGTAGCACTTCTTTTAAAGACCCAAAAGATATCATCTCGTCCATGTAGGAAGCAGTATTTCCACTTCGATTACAACCGATTGTCCTAACCCCAAAGGCCTGCAATAATCTTCCCACTTCTCCACCTATTGCTCCTGGCCCTAATATTAAGGCAGTCGAGCCTAAAAGCTCCGAAGAAGGAACTCTTTTTGACCAATTTGCATTGCGTTGATTTTCTGCGACTACTGGCAACGATTTCTTTATAGAAAGTATATGAGCTAAAACGGATTCAGCCATCGGAGTTTTATGGATCCCTCTAACATTTGTGAGTAAAATATTGCGGTCTGCTATTTCCTTTAAAGGCATCTTTTCTAAGCCTGCAGAGGCAACCATAATCCACTTCAGCTCTTTTGCACTGTTTATATGGAAGGCTTTAAGGTCTTCTCCATATGTGACAACAATATCGGCAGTTTCTAACTCTTTTTCATTTAATCCCTTTTGAAAGATAAAATCTATTTGTGGAAACTGATTGGTTAACTTTAACTGTTGCTCTTCCTTTGGTAAAAAAGAAAAAAGTACTTTCATCAATCATTCACCATCTTTTATTAAGGATTTTAATGTATGTAACACTTCTTCTACATGATCTTTTACTTTAACTTTTCTCCATTCCTTCACAACAGTTCCGGTTGGATCTATTAAAAAGGTTGTTCGTTCGATGCCCATATATTCTTTTCCGAAGTTTTTCTTCAATTTCCAAACACCGTAAGCCTCAGAAATTTCATGAGTATCATCTATTAATAATGAAAACGGAAGTCCATGCTTCTCTATAAACTTAGTGTGCGCCTTCTCATCATCTGCACTTACTCCCAGAATAACTGCATTTAAATCCGAAAAATCAGCATTTGCGTCTCTGAATTCACAAGCCTCTGTAGTACACCCAGGTGTAGAGTCTTTAGGGTAAAAGTACAGAACAACATACTGTTTTCCAGCAAAGTCATCCAGCGATATAATTTCACCCTTTTCATTTTTTAATGAAAACTTTGGGGCAACCAGTCCTTCTAATTTTTCCATCAATATCCCTCCTCGATTAATTAGTTATATCGTAACTAACTTTATAAGTATGTTCAATTTCTTTAGCCTTTTTCCTCTTTTTTGTCTAAAATATAAAAATACCCAACTATTACTAGAAGTTTTAGGATAGACAAGTTATAATTTTCATCTTACATACATTTATAATGGAGGTAATACATTTGAAACATACACAATCTGAACAAATTCAAGTACAAGCATTAGAACATATAGTTGGCGGGGTAAATAGTCCTTCACGTTCCTATAAAGCCGTTGGTGGCGGAGCACCCGTTGTCATGGAAAGAGCGGAAGGTGCATACTTCTATGATGTGGACGGCAATAAATATATCGATTACCTAGCAGCTTATGGCCCTATCATTACCGGTCATGCCCACCCGCACATAACTGAAGCTATTACAAAAGCAGCACAAACGGGTCTATTATATGGTACCCCTACAAAGCATGAAGTGGTTTTTGCTAAAATGCTAAAAGATGCAATCCCTTCTATGGATAAGGTTCGCTTTGTGAATTCAGGGACGGAAGCAGTGATGACTACTATACGTGTAGCTCGTGCATATACCGGAAGAACAAAGGTAATGAAGTTTGCTGGCTGTTATCACGGGCACTCTGATTTAGTGTTAGTAGCTGCAGGTTCAGGTCCTGCTACTCTTGGAACTCCAGATTCTGCAGGCGTGCCACAATCTATCGCAAAAGAGGTTATCACGATTCCGTTCAATGATCCTCAAGCCTACAAGGATGCGATGGAAAAATGGGGAGAAGAACTAGCATGTATATTAGTTGAACCAATCGTAGGAAACTTTGGAATGGTGGAGCCTAATGAAGGGTTTTTATCTTTAGTTCATGAAATCGCTAAAGCTAAAGGAGCTCTTGTGATTTATGATGAGGTAATTACTGCGTTCCGATTCCACTATGGAGCGGCATCTACTTTACTTGGTCACACACCAGACTTAACCGCATTAGGAAAAATTATTGGTGGAGGTCTTCCAATCGGTGCATATGGTGGCAAAAAAGAAATTATGGAGCAGGTGGCACCACTTGGACCTGCCTATCAGGCTGGAACGATGGCAGGTAATCCGGCGTCCATGCAAGCAGGCATCGCTTGTTTAGAAGTACTTCAAGCTCCTGGTTTATACGAAGAACTAGATAGACTAGGTGCACTGTTAGAGGCAGGAATTTTGGATGCTGCTAAGGAAAATAATATTACGATTACAATCAATCGCATAAAAGGTGCACTTTCTGTTTATTTTACCGATGTTAAAGTAGAAAACTACGAGCAAGCAGAGGCTAGTGATGGTGAAATGTTCGCTAAATTCTTTAAGCTTATGCTTGAACAAGGCATTAACTTGGCTCCTTCTAAGTATGAAGCTTGGTTTATTACTACCGCCCATACAGAACATGATATAGTAGAGACAATTAAAGCGGTCAATTATGCTTTTGCCCAATTAAATAATTCAATGAAATAACCGTTAACGAAGGGATAGGATGGAATGAAATTAGGAGCACGTATTTTTAAGACTGGAGTCGCTATAGTATTTGCCTTATTTATAGCTGAATTACTTCAGCTTCCTAATCCTGTCTTTGCAGGAATAGCCGCTATTTTTGCACTTCAACCATCTATCTATAGGTCTTACTTAACCGTAATTGAACAAATACAGTCTAATCTAATTGGAGCAGCCATCGCCGTCTTGTTTGCATTAGTATTTGGAAACCATATTATTGCCGTTGGATTCGCAGCAATTGTGGCTATTTCTATCATGCTAAAGTTTAAATTAGAAAAAACGGTTTCCTTAGCATTAGTAACTGTAATAGCTATTATGGAGATTCAAAGCGACGAGTTTTTAACCTTTGCATTAATTCGTTTTTGCACGATTCTTGTTGGAGTGATTTCGGCCTTTATCGTAAATCTTGTATTTATCCCACCTAAGTTTGAGACAAAGCTTTTTAACTCCATCCATTATACACAGGACGAAATAATTAGATGGATTCGGATTGCCTCTAGAAATGCTGGTGACCATCAGTCTACCAAACAAGCTATTACGCAGCTGAAGGATAGATTAGAACGTATTGACCAAATATACTCCTTTTTTAAAGAGGAAAGAGTTTATACCAAAAAGGCTACCCATTCAAAGGGCAGAAAAGCCGTCGTTTACCGAGAGCTTATCGAAATCTCCCATAATAGCCTAGAAGTATTGAATAGATTACACCTTCATGAAAATGAACTAAATGATCTTCCTGAGCATTTTAGAATGATGATCACGGAAAGACTTGATCTGCTTTTAACTTACCATGAACAGCTCCACCTCAAGTTTATTGGTAAGCTAAAAACAGACCATACAGAGCTGCATGGTCCCGACGCATTTATCCAAAGGCAAGAGGTTATGAATATTTTTGTTCAGCAGATTGCGATAACACAAATAGATGAGGAATTTTCTACCTACCACCTTCTCCATCTACTATCCTCTATATTAAAGTATGAGGAACAGCTGGAGCATGTGGATAGACTGATTACCTCGTATCAGAACTTCCATAGTAATGAATTAACCGTTCAAATTGAAGAAACATACTAAATCGATTAAGACTCACAGAAAAAATGAAACCCTGAACATTTACATAATGTGAATGCTCAGGGTTTCATTCATTAAAAGGCTCTATTTCAGATTTCTCTTTCTTTAGGTATACTCGCCATGTTCGTCAAAAAAAGTGAAATCGCCTAAACGATTTCACTTTTTATTTTTGGAGCTTTGTTTCTATCTTAATTTTTCATCCGAGGATCCAGTGCATCTCGAAGCCCATCGCCCATCAGGTTAAAGCCTAAAACTGTCAGCATGATTGCAAGCCCAGGGAAAATCATTGTCCACGGAGCAGTTCTTAGGTGATTTCGAGCATCCGCCAGCATTTTACCCCATTCTGGAGTTGGAGCCTGGGCCCCTAATCCAAGAAATCCTAATGCAGCAGCTTCTATAATAGCCGATGCTATGGCCAATGTGCCTGCTACGATTACAGGTGCCATAGAGTTAGGTAAGATGTGCGAAAAAAGGATACGAACATCCTTCATACCAATTGCCTTGGCGGAGGTTATGTATTCCTCTTCTTTTATACTTAACACTTTTGATCTTATCAAACGTCCAAAGTTAGGGATGTTGATAATTGCTATCGCAATTAAAGCATTTTGCAGAGATGGTCCTAGCACAGACACGACTGCAATTGCTAATAGAATACTTGGAAAAGCAAGAAGAATATCAAATAGGCGAGATATAATCATATCAACCCATTTTCCATAATAGCCCGCTATAATCCCCAATATACTCCCTACAATGACAGAACCAATTACAGAGAAAAAGCCTACCCATAAAGAAATTCTTGCCCCATGGACGATTCGTGAAAAAATATCTCTACCAAAATCATCTGTGCCAAACCAATACTGGCTAGACGGCGGTAGGAGTCTTTTGTCTGAAATAGATTGTTCATCAATGCCCTGCGGGACTAGAAAAGGTCCTATTAACGCTACTACTATAAAGAACAATACGATAAAAGTGCCAATAAGCGCCACTTTGTTTTTACGGAAACCTCTCCACGCTTCTTTCCAAGGACCAGCTGATATGTCCTTTTCGGTAGCCAATAAATTATCCGGTGCTTTTGGAACCATTTGGGTCATCATCATCTCTCCTTTTAGTCATACTTGATGCGTGGATCAATTAATCCGTATAAAATATCAACCAATAAATTAATCATAACGAATATAAAAGCAACTACTAATATTCCAGATTGTATAACGGGGTAGTCACGATACTGAATAGCATCATAAATGTATCGACCAATTCCTGGCCATCCAAAGATAGTTTCAGTTAAAATAGCGCCTCCTAAAAGTAATCCCATTTGAAGCCCCACTACTGTTAAAACTGGGATGATAGCATTTTTCAATGAATGCTTGTATACTACCCAAAACATTTTTTGTCCTTTAGCTCTTGCTGTTCGTACATAATCTGCTCTCATAACTTCAAGCATACTAGATCTTGTCATACGAGCGATAATGGCCATTGGAATTGTTGCCAAAGCAATGCTAGGTAATATTAAATGTTTAAGCACGTCACCAAGCTGATCAAAACGACCATTCATAATCGTATCAATCACATATAAGTTTGTTACTGCCGAAACTGGATCTCTTGCATCGTCTCTTCCACCTGGTGGAAGCCACTGTAATTCTACAGAAAAAACCCATTGCTCCATCAGCCCTAACCAAAAGATTGGCATGGACACACCTATCAAAGCTATTACCATCGCTAAGTAATCGAACCATGAATTTTGAAACCATGCAGATATAATTCCTGCATTTACTCCTATTACAACAGCTATTAGGATAGCGAAGAAAGCTAGCTCAAACGTAGCAGCAAGGTATGGCCAAATTTCGGTAGCTACTGGCTGAACAGTTCGCATCGACTCCCCAAGATCTCCTTGAAGTAATCCAAATAAGTAATCAAAATATTGCACGTACCAAGGATTATCTAAGCCTAGGCTTGCTCTTAGTGACTCAATTGCCTCCTTAGAAGCTAATTGTCCTAAAATAACCTGTGCTGGATCACCAGGAATTGCACGTATAATCATAAAAACTAAAAAAGTCATACCAAGCAATACCGGTATAAGCTGTAGCAGCCTCTTTCCAATATAGTGAAGCATGTTTCTTCACCCTCTTTATTCTAAAATATGAAATAACCTTATCTTTAAAAGAGGAGGGAATCCATAAGACCCCCTCCACTCTATTCCTTACTTAAATTCAACGTTCCCTAGTTTGTCTGAACCTGTTGGATGTGGTGTAAATCCAGTCAATTCTGCTTTACCAGCTAATAATGGTGTTGAGTGAGCAAGTGGTACCCATGGTGCATCTTCAAATATTATTTCTTGTGCTTGTTTATATAATTCAATACGTTTGTTTTCATCTACTTCTGATTGTGCTTGGATAAGAATCTCATGTAATGGGTCGCTACTATAGTACGTATAGTTATTGCTTCCGATATTATCTTGGTCTAGTAAAACATAAAGGAAGTTATCTGCATCTCCATTATCACCAGTCCATCCAAGTAAGAAAGCGTCTGCTTCTCCTAAACGAGCTTTTTCTAAATAAGTAGCCCACTCATAAGAAACGATTTTAGCATTGATGCCTACTTTTTCTAAATTATTTTTAATTGCTTCTGCAACTTTAGCTCCATCTGGCATATATGGTCTTGGAACTGGCATTGCCCATAGCTCCATTTCAAAACCATCTGCAAATCCTGCTTCTGCTAAAAGTTCTTTTGCTTTTTCTGGATCATATTCATATCCAGGAATCTCATCATTGAATCCACTAATAGATGACGGAATTGGATTTTTAGCTACCTCTGCTCCACCTTCAAAGAAAGCATCTACAATTGCTTGCTTATCGATTGCATAGTTCATTGCTTGACGTACTTTCACATTGTCAAACGGAGGTCTTGTAGTTGTTAAGCCTAAGTAACCAACATTCATAGAAGGACGCTCATACAATTGAAGAGCAGCCTCACCTTCTACTGTCGAACGATCGGACGGGTTCACACCATCAGCCAAGTCGATAGTTCCAGATAGTAGCTCATTAAGGCGACCTGCGTTGTCTGGTATCGCTTTGAATACGACTTTATCAAGCTTAGGCATACCATCTACCCAATAATCTTCATATTTTTCGATTGTAATAGTTGCATTACGTTTCCACTCTACGAATTTGAATGGACCAGTTCCTACTGGATTGTCACCAAATGCTTTTTCATCTTTTTCAAATGCAGTTGGACTTGCAATACCAAATGGACTCATAGCAATATTTTTTAAGAAAGGTGCTTGAGGGCGCTTAAGCTTAAACACTACTTTGTAATCACCGTCAGCTGTAACAGATTCAATTACGTGTCCTTCGTCACCAGCATAACCTCCGAACATAGAACCGTAGTAATAGAATTTTTCCTCTGATCCATTAGCCCAGCGTTCAAAGTTTTTCACGACTGCCTCAGCATTAAAGTCTGTTCCGTCATGGAACTTAATTCCTTCTTCTAAAGTAAATGTATACGTTAATCCGTCATCAGACGGTTCCCACTCTTTAGCGAGTCCTGGCTGAATTGTAGTATCTTCCTCGCCAAAGTTTAATAGTGTCTCGAAAAGGTTTTGTGTTACCTTGAAAGATTCACCATCTGTAACTGTAGCTGGATCTAGAGAAACGGAGTCTCCTCCACGACCAAATACTAATGTTTTATTCTCTGATGATGACGATTCTCCTTTTTTATCTCCATCAGATTCATCACTTGAACAAGCAACGATTGTAAATGCAGCAAGTATCATTAAAAACATAAATGACAATAATTTCTTTTTTCTCACATGGACCCCTCCAAATTTATATTATCAATGCTGTACTGCCTCGTTATATAGATGGCAGGCAACAAAATGACTGTTCTTAACTTCCTCAAGCTTCGGTTTAACGGTTGTACATACATCCATTTTAAAAGGACAACGTGTATGGAATGTACAACCTGTAGGTGGGTTAGAAGGGCTTGGGATATCTCCCTCTAAAATAATTTGCTCCCTTTGAAATTGTGGATCTGGTACTGGCACAGCAGAAAGAAGTGCTTTTGTATATGGATGGAGCGGCTCCGCATATAAACTTTCACTAGGTGCAAGCTCAACCATTCTCCCTAAGTACATAACTCCAACCCGGTCGCTGATGTGGCGTACTACCCCCAGGTCATGAGCGATAAATATATAGGTTAGTTTCAATTCTTTTTGCAAGTCCTGCATCAGATTTAAAACTTGAGCTTGAATAGATACATCAAGTGCTGAAACTGGCTCGTCTGCTATAATCAGCTTTGGATTAGTCATAAGAGCTCTCGCAATACCAATACGCTGCCTTTGCCCTCCGCTGAACTGGTGAGGATATCGTTTTGCATGATAGCTGCTCAATCCTACAATCTCTAAAAAGTCATGAACCTTTTGTTTGCGAGTTTTTGGATCTCCAATTTGATGAACAATCAGTGGCTCCATCAAAATTTTCTCAACCGTGTGCCGAGGATTTAATGATGCATAAGGATCCTGAAACACCATTTGGATATCTCTTCTAACCTTACGCATAGCAGAGTCAGAGATTGACGTTAATTCTTTCCCTTCAAAGGTCACTTTACCTTCTGTAGGTTCTAGTAATCTCATAAGCATTCTTCCTGTAGTAGATTTACCACAGCCAGATTCTCCAACTATCCCTAGAGTTTCTCCCTCGTTTACAAAGAAAGAAATATCGTCTACTGCTTTAACATAGCCGACTTTTTTTGACAACAAACCGGAACGAATGGGAAAGTACTTTTTCAGTCCATCAACTTTTAACAGCGGCTCTGTCATAATCTGTTACCTCCTTTGAATCATATAAGAAACATCTAGTTTTATGTCCCTCCGATGTTTCATACAGAGGAGGATTTTCCTGAACACAGCGTTCGAATGCAAATTCACATCTAGCTGCAAAACGACAGCCTGTTGTTATAGTTCCAGGCTTCGGCACATTGCCTGGGATGGAATATAATCGTTGCTTTTTATATCTCATGTCAGGAACTGACGCAAGCAGTCCTTTAGTATAGGGGTGTTGTGCATCTTTAAAGATGGTTTCCACTAGTCCTTCTTCTACTACTTTACCTGCGTACATGACCACTACTCGTTCGCATGTCTCTGCTACTACTCCAAGATCATGAGTGATTAAGAGCAATGCTGTGTTTAACCTTTTATTCAAATCTCTCATTAGCTTTAGAATTTGAGCTTGAATGGTTACATCCAATGCCGTCGTTGGCTCATCAGCTATCAATACTTCTGGGTCACATACAAGGGCCATCGCAATCATGACTCTCTGACGCATCCCTCCAGAGAGCTGGTGTGGGTAATCCTTCATGAGTGCCTCTGCTCTCGGAAGTCCAACAAGCTTTAGCATCTCAATCGCTCTATCCTTAGCCTGCTTCTTGCTCCAATCCTTTTTATGTAGGGTTATTGCTTCTATCAGCTGATTACCAATTGTAAATAATGGATTTAAAGAGGTCATTGGCTCCTGAAAGATCATTGCAATCTCATTTCCTCTTATTTTCCGCATCTCTTTTTCCGAGAAGGTTGTTAAATCCTTACCTTTAAATAGGATTTCTCCATTGGTGATTTTTCCCGGTGGACTAGGAACTAGCCCCATGATAGATAGAGAGGTAACACTTTTACCACAGCCCGATTCGCCAACGATGCCTAAAATTTCCCCTTCTCTAACATGGAAATCTACATAATCGACAGATGGAATGACACCATCATCTGTAAAAAAGGAAGTTTGAAGCCCTTTTACTTCTAGCACTTTTTTTCCTTGTTCCATGATAATTCTCCTTTTTTACAAGATTATTTAAAATTTTCTTTATATTTGTTCATATTGATATTTTACACATACATACTTTTTATGCAATACTTTTTATATTTTTTGAAACATTTGTCATATTTCAACTTTTTGTAAAATAGGTAAATAAAAACACCCAATAAGAACAGAATCGCCTTATAGGGTGTGTGTGTTAGTCCACAGTATCTAGTTGTTGTATTTGAAATAAATTATAATATACACCTTTACTCTTCATGAGTTCAGAATGAGAACCTTCTTCTGCTAGCTCTCCATTTTCTATTACACATATTTTATCTGCATGCGTTATAGTGGAAAGTCTATGCGCTACAATAATCGTTGTCCGATTTTGAGCTAAACGCTCCAAGGAATCTTGGATTAATGATTCGCTTTCTAAATCTAATGCTGAAGTAGCCTCATCTAGAACTAATATTGTAGGATTTTTCAAAAATACACGTGCTATTGCTACACGTTGCTTTTGACCTCCAGAGAGCTTAACTCCCCGCTCCCCAACCTTTGTTTCATATCCTTCAGGTAGCTCCATAATGAAATCGTGTGCATTAGCTGCTTTTGCAGCCTCTATTACTTCTTCATCACTAGCTCCTGGTTTACCCATTAAAATATTCGATTTGACTGAGTCACTAAACAAAATATTATCTTGAAGCACAATTCCTATTTGTTGTCTCAGTGATTCAATCGTTACATCGCGAACATCTTTGCCGTCAATTTTCACACTGCCATCAGATACATCATAGAAGCGGGGAATCAAACTAATGATGGTGGATTTCCCTCCACCACTCATACCTACAAAAGCAACTGTTTCTCCACTATTGACTTGGAGATTTATATTGTTAAGGATTGTTTGTCCACCTTTTTCATATTGGAAGGAGACATTTGAAAAGGTAACTTCCCCAAAAGTATTTCCTAAATTTTTCGCACCAGGCTTATCGATAATATCGTATTTTTCATCCATCAGCTCAAATACCCTGTCCATCGACGCGAAAGATTGCGTTAATGTAGTGGATGAATTAACTAATCGTCTTAAAGGGCTATATAATCGCTCTATGTAGGCGATGAAAGCAGCCATTGTCCCAACAGATAGTCTTCCATGAATTGCTTCATATCCTGCGTAGGCAATAACTAACAGTGGTGCTATATCGGTAATTGTATTAACGACCGCAAACGCTTTTGCATTCCATATTGTTTGATCCACGGCCTTGTCCAGAAATTCTCCGTTCGTCTCATTAAATAGCTTTTGTTCATGCTTTTCCAGTGTAAAGGTTTTAATAATACTCATCCCCTGTACACGTTCATGAAGATAGCTTTGTACTCCTGCTAATGCTTGCGATCTCTTTCTAGTTAAGTCTCGAAGCTTTCCGAAAAAGTACTTTACACTGAATGCGTAAAATGGGAATGCGATTAAAGTTACAAGTGTAAGTTTTACATTCATCGTAAGCATTATTCCAATAGCTATAAGAATTGTAGCTAAGTCGAGCCAAACATTCATCAAGCCAATCATGACAAAATTTTTCGTTTGCTCTACGTCATTGATGACACGAGAAATGACCTCTCCAGCTCGCGTGTTTGAATAATACTTTAAGCTTAGCTTTTGAAGATGTATGTATAGCTTTTGACGGATATCATACAAAATTTTATTACTGACTAATTGTGCTAAATATTGTCGATAATACTCAATTGGCGGTCGAACGATTAGAAACACTAATGCGGTTCCACCTAACCAATAAACAAGTTGTTGAATTTTTTCATCTGTTGCCATATCCCCACCGATAATATCATCTACGACAATTTTAATCAGAATGGGTATAAACAATGGAATTGCGAATTTAATAACCCCTATAATAATCGTCAAAAAGATTTGCCAATTATAAGGTTTTACGAATTCCATATATCTTTTCATGGTGCTCATAAAACTACTTCCTTTCTTAAAACGGAAGAACCTGTTGCAAATTCAACAGGTTCTCCTACTACTCGTTCAGCTGTTTATAAAAATGATAACGACTTGTCCAAGCCTCGATAAAGTCCGGGGCAAATGGACCTCTTCTTTGTTTAATCCAAGAAATAAGTTTTTCTATATTTCGATCAAGAATAGAATCCATTTCATCTGGATAATTCATTTCCCTTTTGTGCTGTTCGTATTCATCTTCATCCAAAATTGTGTAGGTCATGTCTGGGAAAACCTTCACATCTAGATCATAATCAATATATTTCAAAATTTTATTGTTATAGACAAATGGCGAACTAATATTAATGTAATAATACACACCGTCTTCTCTTAGCATACAAATAATGTTAAACCAATGTTCAGCATGAAAGTAACAGATTGACGGTTCTCTAGTAATCCAGGTTCTTCCATCTGATTCGATTACAAGAGTTCGTTCGTTCGCTCCTATTACAATATTCTTGGTCCCCTTTAAAACCATCGTTTCCTGCCAGACACGGTGGATACGGCCATTATGCTTGTAGCTGTGAATTTGAATAATTTCTCCTTCTGTTGGAATCGCCATGATTTAGCCACCTTTTCATCAAGCGCAAAATTGAATATTATACTTATTTTCATATTATAGCAATCCATAGGAAAAAACTGTAGTAAAAAAATCAGCGAGAGCAAAATGCTCTCGCTGATTTTTGGTGAATCCATGTTATTTTGATGGGTTATAAGAACTTTTTGAAAACTTCCCGCTTGCTTGTTGTTTTTTCATTTCAGCTTGACGGTTTTGCTCTTTAACTTGTCGAATTACAGTTTCTGAAGCAAATTCTTGACTTCTGTTTGATGATTGACTGTTATTCTTTTTCATGGATTTCACCTCCGTACAAAATATATCATGTGCACTTTCGGAGATAATATTCGTAATAAAATTAAATTTGTTTATTTTAAAATCATTTATTGAAGCGCAGGTCTTGTTCCCATATTAATAAATATTAATTTAAATTAGACTTTAGTTATTTTTTTCTTTTCCATAAATCCTTTGTCTAATGATTTGCTGGGGCGATGACTTATCGCCCTACTTACTGAATTAATGAGAAAAACGTGAAGTGAAGCAGGTAACTATTCAATACTCATTTGTATAGTTAATTCCACACAATCTTTTTTGGAGCGGCAGGCGGCGACTTCGGCGGGATGAGTGAGACAGATAAGACATCACAACCACGCGCGTAAGCGATGGGTGATGGCTTATCGCTCACCCCGCGAAAAGCGTCCGCTAGATGCGCGGAAAAAATGGTTTACTGTTCTTTTTTCTAAAAATATTTACTCTTAATATAAAACTACATTTTAATCGAACGGCCGCCATCTACAATGATAGTTTGTCCTCGGATCATGCTGGCATCATCTGAAAGCAGGAACATAGCTGTTTTTACCATATCCTCAATTTCAACCATTCGTCCTGCCGGAGTATTTATACGCGCATCCTCTAATAATTGTTCTCTATTTGGGAAATGCTTTAAAGCATCAGTATCTAATGCTCCACCAGAAACAGTATTAACGGCAATCCCTTTTTCTGCTAGCTCTACCGCCAAATATCTTGTAATGGATTCAATAGCAGCTTTAGAAACTCCTACTGTCGTATAGTTTTCCAAATATCGAATAGACCCTAATGAACTGATGCCTAATATCTTCCCGCCACTCGGCATTAGCTTTGCCGCTTCCTGTGCTCCAAAAAGCATTGCTTTTGCGTTAATGTTCATCGTCCAGTCCCAATGAGACTCCTCTAGCTCCATGATTGGTCGAAGAACACCAGATGCAGCATTACTGACGAAAATATCTAAACGACCGAACTCCTCTTTTATCGTTTGAAACATTGCTCGAAGCTTTTCTACATCACCAACATTTGCACGAACAAGTAAAGCTTTTTGTCCTAATGCCTCTATTTCTGAAACCGTCTCTAATGCAGCCGTTTTACTGCGAGCATAGTTCACTACAATATCATAACCACTTTTTGCAAGCTCAATGGCAATTGCTTTTCCTAGTCCTCTGCTACTGCCTGTTACTAATGCTACTGGATTTGTCATGTGATGTTCTTCCTTTCCTTCCACGCATTCCATATTTTTAATACTGGAATAGGCATAGGTTGATTGTTCACTTCTTCTATAGAATACCACTGGCTATTCAAGGATAATTTTTTTTCATTTATAAGCTTTGCTTCAAAACTTTCAACTTCCCATACTAGATGGGAAAAAACATGCTTAAAAGAAAGTAATTCATTTCCTTTTTGAATTTCTATTCCATAGTCCAGCTCCACTACCTCTTCAACAGTGTGAGTCGCTGTTGGAAGCTCAACCATTGGAAATTGCCACATATTAGCAAGTAAACCTTTAGAAGGTCGCTTCTCTAAAAGAATCTTACCGTCATCTCGTTGGATTACTATTGCCTTCATTTTATGTAATTTTGTCTTTTTGTTAATCGTTTTTACCGGAAGCTCTTCTTGAACTCCTTCATAAAATGCTGAACAAAATTCTCTTACTGGACAAAGTAAACATTTCGGCTTTTTTGGAGTGCATATAATAGCACCAAGTTCCATTAAACCTTGGTTAAAGGCAGAGGGATTTTCCTCATACATCAAGCTCATCACGGCATCTTCAAATATCTTTTTCGTCTTTGGTTTAGCAATATCCTCTTTTATCAGTAAAATCCGAGATAATACTCTCATGACATTCCCGTCTACAGCATGCTCTGGAACACCATAAGCAATACTTAGCACCGCTCCAGCCGTGTATGGTCCAACGCCTCTTAGCTTAGATATTTCCTTTCGGTTGTTCGGTATGATGCTATCGTATTGTTCTACAACTTCTTTTACTCCAGCTTGAAGGTTCCGTGCTCTAGAATAATAACCCAGGCCTTCCCACTCTTTTAGTAATTCTCCTTCATTGGCTTCTGCTAGAGATTCAAGTGAGGGATATTTAGAGATAAATCTCTCATAATAAGGGATAACCGTATCAACTTTTGTTTGCTGAAGCATTACTTCGGAAACCCAAATTTTATAGGGATCCGTGGTTTTTCTCCACGGTAAATCACGTTTTTCTTCTAAAAACCAGGAAACTAATGCCTCGCTCATTTGCTTATTGTATAATTCGTTCACAGTTAGAATCCTTTCTGGCGATTATTGTATGAGATAATAGGGTATAACACTAATAATGCTTTGTTAATTTATATACTTTATCTTATGATTAAGATAACTTGTTTCCTTAAAAGGAGCTGGTCACACATGGATACAGGCACACATATAGTCATGGGTATTGCACTTGGTGGTTTGGCAATGGCAGATCCTGTCGTTACAAGTAGTTCTTTGACTACTACTGCTGTTATTGCAGGTACTATCATTGGTTCCCAAGCCCCTGATATAGATACTGTTCTAAAATTAAAAAATAATGCCATTTACATACGTCATCATCGTGGTATAACTCATTCTATTCCAGCCGTTTTACTATGGCCGTTACTTATATCTGGAGTATTGTGGCTAATTATTCCAGAGGTGAATTGGCTTCATCTTTGGCTTTGGACATTTTTAGCAGTATTTCTTCATGTTTTCGTGGATATATTTAATTCCTATGGTACCCAGGCATTACGACCCTTCTCTAAGAAATGGGTTGCACTAGGTGTCATCAATACATTTGATCCGATTATCTTTGGCTTTCATGTATTAGGATTATTACTATGGATGTTTGGCTTTAACCCAGTGCCTACATTCCTAACCATGTACGCTATTATCGCCATTTATTATATACTACGCTTTGCAGTCCAAAGTGCGGTTAAAAATAGCGTGAGAAAAACAATTCCGGATACCACAGAAATTATTGTGGCTCCAACTATTAAGTTCTTTCAATGGAGGATTGCCGCAAGCTCCGAGACGCATCATTACGTTGGCCGAGCATACGGGCGTTCCATAACGATATACGACAAGTTTGAACGAGAGGAAATTCCAGACTCTCCTTTAGTAAAAGCTGCCTTAAAGGATACAAACCTAAGTGCCTTTACTTCGTTCTCCCCTATTTACAGATGGGAAATAACTCAATTCGATCATATCCATGAGGTTCGGTTAATCGATCTGCGTTACAGAAGTAATGATTACTATCCTTTTGTAGCAGTTGTACATTTGGATGAAGACCTTAATATCATCAACTCTTACACTGGTTGGATTTTCAGCGAAGATAAGCTAAGAAAAAAATTAGACTTTTTACCACATTAAACAGAGACGCTAGGAATTTAAATTCCTAGCGTTTAGTCTGTTTCCAATAAATGCTTGTACTTTTCGTTAGTACCCGCAAACTCGTGTAGTTGTTCACCATATCCATCTATCCACTTTTTAATAACCATCTCTGTTACTGCAGCACCTTTATATTCATAGCCTGCACGTGCATAGGATGATTCAAAGTCAGACCAAAGTAATTCAATCCATGCTCTTGCCTTTTCAAAGGAAAGCTTGTCGTTTTTTTCAAGTAATAACTCTGTTAGTTCATTTATTTTAGTTTCCATATTATTTTCCCTCCTCTAACGGCTGTAGTATAGAAATTGGTAATGCTTCCTCGTACTTGTCTCCACCTAAACGGTAGCCCCAAGCAAATTTTCCCTTTAAGTATTCGACTTGAAAAAACATCCCAGGATCACCGCTAATTCTATACATTTCACCAGGTTTTATAGAATTTACATCTGTTAGAAATGACTGAGCCATCATTGCTTTTCGTTCATATACTGCATACTCATTAACAATGCCTAGTTGCTCAGCCTTTCTTGCTTTTTCCTTTAGGTTAGCAATTTCAGTTCTAAGCTCTTGCTCCGTCATCTGACTATATTTTTTATTGCTCATTTTGTAATTCCAGCTCCTTATTTTCTATATACATATCTATGTGCTCTGACGGGAATCCTTTTACATAAAGGGCCTGTTTCACACGATTTTTCAGATCATAGCCGCTATATTTTGCAGAATACTTTCTCCAAATCTTTTCTCCTTGTGCAGCAATTATTTCAAGCCATTCGTCTTCCTTTTTCTCTAAATCAAAAGATTCGATTGCCTGAGAAATGATGCCAAAGTTATACCCTTTTCTTTGAAGATTCTCCTGGACCTTTTGTTTAATTTGGCGTGGAGTCTTATTTTGGTTTTGATTGATAATTTTTTCTGTAAGTGTTTTAGCAATAGAAACTTGTTCTTCCTCCGAGTAAGTGGCAAGCACTTCCTCTTGAAGCTCTTTTTCTATTCCCTTCTTTTTGAGCTCCTGTCTAATTGCAGCAGGTCCTTTTTTACTGCTATTCTTTTGAGTTTCTACTAAAGCCTTCGTAAAGCTAGCATCATTCAAAAATCCATGCTCATATAGCTTTCGAATTGCCTCTAAAATGACCGCTTCTCCAAACTCACTTTGTAGTAATTTTTGCTTTACCTCATGCTCACTTCTCATCCGAAAGCTCAAATAATTAATCGCCTTATTATATGCTTTTCTTACTTCATCATCAAAAACAATTTCATCTAAGGTAAAGGCCTCTATTACCTTACCCTTTGTAAGCTGATATTTTATCAGTACTGCCTCATCCACACTAAAGGCGTACTTTTCATCTAAATATAAATTATACCGTTCATTATTTTTTTTTTGACGTCCTATTTTTGTAATAACCGGCATTTTGTTAATCTCTCCATTCGCTTTCCTTAATTATAGCGTAAAAATTAATATGTGATAAATGATTGAACTGGTATTATTGTGTTAAGGAGGCTGATTTCGATGAGAGTAGCAATTACTGGTGGAACTGGTTTTGTAGGTAGGGCTTTGACTGAGCTACTGCAGCAAAAGGGACATGAGGCTATTATTTTATCACGGTCGAGCTCGCACTCAGCAAACAATGTTACTTATATTAACTGGCTTACAAATGATTCTAAACCTGAGGTATATTTAGAAGGTATTGATGCAATAGTAAATCTTGCTGGAGAATCTATAAACAACGGTAGATGGACAGAAAAGCAAAAAGCAAAAATTTATGCTAGTAGGATGGAAGCTACTGATGAAGTCATACGTATTATACAAGTATTAAAGAAAAAACCCGAAGTTTTGATCAATGCAAGTGCTATTGGAATTTATCCAGCTTCCAATACAGAAGTTTATAATGAACAATCAACACAACAGGGTCATGATATTCTAGCCAAAACAGTTGCAGATTGGGAGCAAAAGGCATTAACTGCAGAGCAGCTTGGAGTCCGCGTGGCTTTAGGTCGATTTGGGATTATATTAGATAGAAAAGAAGGAGCACTTCCCTTAATGGCATTACCTTATAAAATGTTTGTAGGTGGTCCAATTGGAAAGGGAGATAATTGGATGTCATGGGTTCATATCCAAGATGTTGCTAGTTCCCTGTTTTACGCTATTGAAAATAATATTCAAGGACCTTTTAATATAGTTGCACCAGATCCTCGAAGGATGGATGAATTTAGTAAAACATTGGCTAAAGTATTAAATAAACCTCATTACTTCCCAGTACCTGCATTTGCTTTGAGGCTAGTGCTTGGTGAAAAAAGTCAGCTTGTCTTAGAAGGGCAAAAAGTAGTTCCAGACGTATTAATAGCTAATGGCTTTTCCTTTAAATACCCAGAACTTACGAGCGCATTGACTAATATATATAGTCAGTAATCGAGCCAATTTCTACAGACGATGGCTTATTGCTCACCCTATCCTTTAATATAACCTTTTCTTAAAAGGGAATTATGAAATTGCTTCATATAGTAAAACTAACCAACGAGCAAAAATGAATAAATATCAAGCCCAAGTGCAATCTACTTTTAAGTTGATTGCATTTTTTTATGCAAATATATATTAAAAAGGAGCAAAAATCATGTGGAAGCATCATGTAATAGGAATTATTATAGCAGCCTTTATTATAAGCCTCGGCTTTTCCTATGAGCCATTTACCGCGGAAGCAAAAGAAATTCACTGGGGTTTTAAAAAAGCCAGAGATGAGGTACCACCAGAGGCCGGAGCAGAGCTGGATGCATTATTAGAAAAGCATGGAGCCATTTATAAAGGGCCAGCTAACAAAAAGGTTATTTACCTGACATTTGATAATGGCTATGAAAACGGCTATACGGAAAGCATTTTAGATACATTAAAGAAAGAGAACATTAGCGCCACCTTCTTTTTAACTGGTCATTACCTCGAAAGTGCCACACCACTAGTAAAACGGATGATTGAAGACGGACATCAAATAGGTAACCATTCCTATGGACATCCAAACCTAGCTAAGCTGTCAAAGGATGAAATAAAAAAGGAATTACAAAAATTTGATAACCGACTAAAGGAGCTCACTTCTTTAGAAAGAACAACTGTCACGAGACCACCGGAAGGAATCTTTGATGAAGATGTGCTAGCAGCTGCAAACGAAATTGGTCACCAGCATTTTTTCTGGTCTGTTGCTTTTATCGACTGGCATAGGGATCAAAAAAAGGGTGGACAATATGCTTATAACGAGCTTATTACACAAATCCATCCTGGCGCTATTATTCTTATGCACACGGTTTCACCTGACAATGCTGAGGGTCTTCCGGCATTTATCAAAGAAGCGAAAAAACGCGGATATTCCTTTGGAAAGATCAATGACCTCAATATATCCAAATTGGATATACCTGAGTATTCTCTTCCACAGTAATTTCCTTTATAATAGATATAATGTAACTAAGGTGCCAGTTTTTTAACTGGCACCTTTTGCTTGCAACCAACCCCATAAAAAAGTTATACTGTTTTATTGGTTGATAAAGGACGTGAAGGAAATAATGAAAGAACAAACAGCAATACAGGTGGGACAACAATTTCCACTTACTATAAAAAGACTTGGGATTAATGGAGAAGGAGTTGGCTTCTTTAAACGAAATGTAGTATTCGTTAAGGGAGCACTTCCTGGAGAGGTAGTAACTGCTGAAGTAACTACTGTAAATCCAAAGTATGCGGAAGCAACGATAAAAAAAATTCGTCAAGCTTCTCCAGACAGAGTAAAACCACCATGCCCTGTTTATGAGGCATGTGGAGGTTGCCAGCTTCAACATATGACCTATGAGCGAGAGCTAATTGAAAAAAGAGACATAGTCATTCAAGCCCTTGAACGTTATGTGAAAGACCTTGCTATGTCAATTGAGGTAAAACCTACACTTGGAATGGAAAATCCATGGCTGTATCGAAACAAAAGCCAATTCCAAACAAGACAGCTTGGTAATGATGTAATTGCTGGTTTATATGCAGAAGGATCTAACAAGTTAATTGATATTAATGAATGTATGGTTCAACATCCTGCTACCACTAAGATTACAAATGAAATTAAAGCCTACTTAAAAGAGCTTAAAATACCTATATATGACGAGAAAAATCCTCAAGGTATTGTTCGTACTATTGTTGTGAGAACTGGGATGAAAACTGGACAAATTCAAGTAACATTAGTTACAACACAAAAGAAAATGCCCAACAAAGAAGACCTTGTACAAATGATTCGTAAAATCGATTCTAATATCGTATCTATTAGCCAAAATATTAATCCTGGAAAAACATCGTTAGTATTCGGTGACACAACTTTTAATTTATTTGGAAAAGAAATTATTCATGAGAAGCTTGGAGAATTAGCTTTTGACCTATCGGCTCGCGCCTTCTTCCAGCTAAATCCGGAACAAACTGAGCATTTATATGATGAAATTGAAAAGGCAGCCAAATTAACTGGTAAGGAAACTGTCGTTGATGCTTATTGTGGTGTCGGGACAATCGGACTTTGGTTAGCTAAAAATGCTAAAGAGGTTCGTGGTATGGATATTATCGAAGAGTCTATTAAGGACGCTAAGAAAAATGCGAAACGCAACGGCTTTGATAATACAAAGTATGTTCATGGCACTGCAAAGAAATGGTTGAAGCAATGGCAGAGTGAAGGCTTTGTACCTGATGTGCTAACAGTAGATCCTCCTAGAACTGGTTTAGACGAGGAGCTACTAAAAACAGTATTAGAGATAAAACCAAAACGCTTTGTTTATACTTCCTGTAACCCTTCAACTCTTGCAAAGGATCTGCAGGAGCTAACGAAGCTTTATGATGTTCAATATATGCAGCCCGTGGACATGTTCCCTCAAACAGCCCATATTGAAGTAGTTACACTACTTACACTTAAATAATTGCACATTATGTAAGAAGGATCCGAGAATCTGAATGATTTTCGGATTTTCTTCTAATCGTTTATCCCTTTACCGGGAAGGCTATTACATAACTGAGGATGTATTTTGATATTGCTAGGAGGATTCATATAAAATGGAAAATAACGACATATTAATACGTTTGCGATACGCTTTAGATATCAAAAACAAAGAAATGGTAGAAATCTTTAAGCTTGGTGGTATAGAAATTTCAAAAGAAGATGTGTTGAAGCTTTTAACTAAATCCAAGGATCACTTTGATAATGAATATGAAGATGATATTGAGGATGATGACAATCAAATCAAGTGCAACAATAAAACGTTAGAAGCCTTTTTAAATGGTCTTATTACTTTTAAAAGAGGACCCCAGGAGCCAAAGCCAGGACAACCAGTGGCCCCTCCCTCTACATCTGGTAGTACAGAAAGTGTTAATAACATGCTTCTAAAAAAAGTAAAGATTGCACTTGCTTTAACAAGTGAGGACATGATTGATATCTTGGAGGAAGCTAGAGTGGCTATCACGAAAAGCGAACTAAGTGCCATCCTACGCAAGGAAGGCCACCGTAACTATAAAGAATGTGGCGATAAATTTGCCCGGAATTTCTTAAAGGGATTAGCTATTAAATATAGAGGTTAACTATTGGGGTACGGACAACACTCTCCGAAAAGAAACAGCCTCGAACATTTTACGACCTGGTAAAGTTTTCGGAGCTTCTATTCCAGTGATCTGTAATTGTTTTCGAGTTGCAGGGGGCGAAGCTTCAATCTCCTCGGCTTGCTCCTGCTTAGGCTTTTACTCTCACGCTATTCCTGCAGTAGTCGCCACCTCCTCTTCAAACAACTAAAGTAGAAAGTTTATGGACTTGCTCTATAAATGAAAACGTGAAATCGGAAATATTCGATTTCACGTTTTTTAAATTGTGAGACTAGTTATGTCTCTCACTTTTCAAAAGAATATTGCAAAATATTTGTGCCAAGGTGGCTGTTGTTGATCTCATGAAATGGGCGAACGCTCGACTAGGGGAAAAAAACCTACTTTATTCCTTATGGAATGATTCGTAGGCTCATTAGAAACAGCATTAGGAATTAATTTATCTGTATAAATATACATGTATATTCATTTTTCAACTGTTATAAAACACATATACCCTCCCTTATCTTATTAGCTTAATCTTGTTATAGACCAACTACTTATGGCAATTTGTAGTAATAAAACCAATTGTATATTTTCAATATTAAAAAGAAACTTTTATTTTAAAATGTGAATAAAAATTGAAAATTCATCTTGCATTCTTTTTTTAATTGGTGCATGATTTGATTATTGCTACAACGTCGTCTGACGTCTAGCAAATCGCACTATAAAAATTTGGGGGTAAGATATATGATTTATGCTAATCCTAATACTGCTGGTGCAGTAGTTGATTTTAAAGAACGTTATGATAACTTTATCGGTGGAGAATGGGTAGCTCCAGTTAATGGAGAGTACTTTGATGTAGTTTCTCCACTTACAGGTAAAGTGTTTACTCAAGCAGCTCGCTCTACTGAAGCTGACATTGAGCTTGCATTAGATGCTGCTCATGCTGCTAAAGGCGCTTGGGCTCAAACATCTGTAGCTTATCGCGCAATTATTTTAAACAAAATTGCAGATCGCATGGAACAAAACCTAGAAAAAATTGCAGTTGCTGAAACTTGGGACAATGGTAAAGCAGTTCGTGAAACATTGAATGCTGACATCCCACTAGCAATTGACCACTTCCGTTACTTTGCAGGAGCTATCCGTGCTCAAGAAGGTAGAATCAGCCAGATCGATAACGATACTGTAGCATACCACTTCCACGAGCCAATCGGTGTAGTTGGACAAATTATTCCTTGGAACTTCCCATTATTAATGGCTGTTTGGAAAATCGCTCCAGCTTTAGCTGCTGGTAATACAATCGTTATGAAGCCTGCTGAACAAACACCTGCTTCATTAATGGTTCTTTTAGAGCTTATTCAAGATATTTTACCAAAAGGCGTTTTAAACGTTGTAAACGGTTTCGGTGCAGAAGTTGGGAAACCACTTGCAACTAACCCACGTATTCAAAAAGTAGCATTCACTGGTTCTACTGGTGTTGGTCGTTTGATCATGCAATATGCAACTGAAAATATTATCCCTGTAACATTAGAGCTTGGTGGTAAATCACCTAACGTATTCTTCGAGGACGTTATGGATGCAGATGATGAGTACTTAGACAAAGCAATCGAAGGTTTAGTATTATTCGCACTTAACTCAGGTGAAATTTGTACTTGTCCATCTCGTGCACTTGTTCAAGAATCAATCTATGAAAAATTCATGGAGCGTGCATTAGAACGCATTAAAGCAATTAAAATTGGTAACCCACTTGATACAGAAGTTATGATGGGTGCTCAAGCTTCTAACCAACAATTACAAAAAATTCTTTCTTATATCGAAATAGGTAAAGAAGAAGGCGCTGAATTGTTAATTGGTGGAACTCAAAACAAATTAGAAGGTGACCACGAAGGCGGTTACTATATTGCTCCTACAGTATTTAAAGGCGACAACAAAATGCGTATTTTCCAAGAAGAAATCTTTGGACCAGTACTTTCTGTTACAACATTCAAAGACTTTGACGAAGCAATGGAAATTGCTAACGATTCTGAGTTTGGTTTAGGAGCTGGTGTTTGGTCTCGTAACATTGACACTGCTTACCGTGCAGGTCGTGCAATCCAAGCAGGTCGTGTTTGGACAAACACATACCACCAATACCCAGCACATGCTGCATTTGGCGGTTACAAACAATCAGGTATCGGTCGCGAAAACCACTTAATGATGCTTGAGCATTACCAACAAACAAAATGTATGTTAGTAAGCTACAATAAATCTGCAATGGGCTTCTTCTAAGAAGTTAGAAATGAGATGACAGAATGGTAGAACGCATCGTAGCAACGGATAAAGCTCTTGATCTAATTCAAGAGCTTGAGGCAAAACATGGGGCAATTATGTTCGTACAGTCTGCTGGCTGCTGCGATGGTTCTGCTCCAATGTGCTATAAGCAAGGCGACTTCTATATAGGAAGTCGTGACTTGCTTCTTGGTACTGTTGGAAATGCACCATATTATATGCATCAGTCCCACTATACTTATTGGCAGCATACACAGCTAATATTAGATGTTGTGGATGGCATGGGAGCTGCCTTTTCTCTTGAAAGTACAGAAGGAATTTCATTTCATATTCACTCTCGTGTATTTACAGATAAGGAAAGAGCAGAGCTATCTCCTCTTTAACTAATTTATGGATAAAAAGAGCTATCTTTTTATCCATATTTTTTTTATCTCCTGCACATATAATATATTTACACTTTTCTCTTTGATTTTTTTGTTATAAAATTATTAGTAATTGTAATATTTCAGTTAGTAAATAAAGAGTTGGTTTTTATAAACCAGCTCTATTTATTTATCCAGCACATATCACTTTATTCTTGTGACGTGTTATAGAATAGCGTAATAAAAGCAATCTATATATGAAGATTACATAATAAGCGTTACCGATTTTTAGGAGGAATTAATAATGGATTTGTTTGAAAGTATGTTACAGGATGTGAATAATGCTTTATATTCCTACATCCTGATCGTACTCTTAGTAGGAGTGGGATTGTTTTTTACAATAAAAACTAGATTTATTCAGATTAGATTAATACCAGAAATGTTCCGTGTTGTTTCGGAAAAAGCCACGATCGATAGTACAGGAAAAAAAGGAGTTTCCTCCTTTCAGGCATTTACGATATCCGCTGCCTCTCGCATAGGGACTGGTAACATTGCTGGGGTTGCAACCGCTATTGCACTTGGTGGTCCTGGAGCTATTTTTTGGATGTGGATGATTGCTATTATCGGCGGAGCATCTTCTTTAATTGAAAGCACTTTAGCCCAAGTATATAAAGTTAAAGATGGTAGAATGTATCGCGGTGGTCCAGCCTATTACATGGAAAAAGGCTTAAACAAGCGGTGGATGGGAATTCTTTTTGCAGTTGTTATTTCCCTTACCTATGGGTTTGTGTTTAACGCGGTCCAAGCTAATACAATTACTATTGCATTCGAAGAAAGCTTCGGATCAAGCCGAGTAGTAGTTGGCGTTATTTTATCTATAATTACTGCTGTCATAGTTTTTGGTGGTCTTAAACGTATAGTTAGCGTTACGCAAATTTTAGTACCAGTTATGGCAATAGCATATATTGCAGTTGCTCTCCTTGTAGTATTTTTGAATATTAGTGAGCTACCAAATGTATTCATCCTTATATTCAAATCTGCTTTTGGCTTCGAAGAGGCTTTTGCTGGTATGGTCGGAGCTGCTATCATGAATGGAATTAAACGAGGGTTATTTTCAAATGAAGCTGGTATGGGTTCTGCGCCAAACGCAGCTGCTACTGCGTCGGTAACTCACCCTGTAAAACAAGGGCTTATTCAAACACTCGGTGTATTTATTGATACAATCATTGTTTGTACATCAACCGCTGCTATTGTTTTAATGAGCGATGCTTACCTTCATTCAGAAGCTGCTTCGGTCAACCTGACACAAGTTTCTTTAGTTGATAATTTAGGTGGCTGGGCAAGTACATTTTTAGCTATAGCTATATTCATGTTTGCCTTCAGCTCAGTAATAGGGAATTACTACTACGGGGAAACGAACATCGGTTTTATCAAGGAATCTAAAACTATGCTGCTTATTTTCCGTGTGCTAGTAGTGGCTTTCGTTATGTTTGGTTCTGTTGCAAAAGTTCAGTTAGTTTGGGACTTAGCGGATCTCTTTATGGCTGTAATGGCAATCATTAACCTGTTAGCTATTTTAATGCTTTGGAAGATTGCTAAACGTGTTATTAATGATTATGTATCACAACGTAAAAAAGGTTTAGATCCTGTATTCTACAAGAAGAATGTTCTTGACATTGGAGAAGTAGAGTGCTGGGGCGATGAAGATAAAGATCGATAATATGGAATAACAAGAGCTTCGAAAATACTACGAACAGTAGAATTTTCGAAGCTCTTTTTCTCAAGTAAAACTAATTTTCTCTTTTTCAAAGGCTATGTTATAGGGTTGGGCTTAGTGCTTATAAAATTACTCTCCTAAACTAAGCCAAAAACTGTCACTACCCCTAATTCTTAACCTACTTATGTTCTTAATAGTCATTTGAATCATCACTTTTGTAATGTTTATAGTCACATAAAAAAGAATTCTTCAATCAAAATCAACCATTAACTTTAACAAAGCTTTTTCAAAAGGCTTCTTTCATATACACTTTAGACTATATATATATTGCTTTTTTTCTGAATTTACCTTACAATAAAAATAGAATATACGTTCCCTTTTAGAAAGGTTGATGACTTTGGTTACTAGATGTGCGTGGGTGGTTGGAAAAGATCCTTTATACTTAGACTATCATGACAATGAATGGGGCGTTCCTATTTATGAGGATAGGCTATTATTTGAGATGTTATGCTTAGAAGGAGCTCAAGCTGGTTTGAGTTGGTGGACAATTCTACAGAAACGAGATAATTATCGTCGAGCATTTGATCACTTTGATGCTCATAAAATCATTCAATACACTGAGGATAAAATTCAATCTCTCCGAGAAGACAGCGGGATCGTCCGAAATCGTTTAAAAATACTTAGTGTGTTGACAAATGCACATGCTTTTCTCCGAATTCAAAAAGAACATGGATCTTTTTCTAATTACATTTGGAGCTTTGTAAATGGAACCCCTATCCTCAATCATTGGACTTCCATAAATGAAGTCCCCATCTTTAATGAGCTAAGCGATACAATGAGTAAGCGTCTTAAAAAGGATGGCTTTGTATTTGTAGGAAGTAAAGTCTGTTATTCGTATATGCAGGCAGTTGGAATGATCAATGACCATACAATTGACTGTCACTGTCATCCTTCTATGAAGTTGGAAAAAGATGAAGCGCTATAGAATTATTTATCCTCTAAAAAAGCTTACGAAAAATAGGTTAGCGAGCGTAGTTTTATTTGAAAAGGCTATGGTTGATTTTCTGTGAAGGAACTTTTTGGTGACATGATACAAACTATAAATAATAAACTCATTGATTTAAGGGAGACAAACAATGAAAATCAAAATGCTCATTTTACTAACATCTTCGAAAGAACAAATAGAAAATAATAGGACTCAAATGGTAATGAAAACATTTGAATCAGCGATTCGTCCTGTTAAAGGAGATATAATTGATGACCCCGGATTTGACGCAAGATTTCATAATGGATATGAGGTTGTGAAAGTTACTATAAATTATGAGACAAATGAATGCTATGTATCTCTACATCCACTTGCAAGTGATTTAGAGGAAATTTGTATCAATGACTATATAGACAAACTTGTAGCAAATGAGTGGCGTATTGTTTCAAAAGAAGAATTATTAACCTACTAAAAGAGATAGACTTACCCCATTACCATTTCTGCCGTCGGGTGCGATTATTCAACTGAGTAAATTCATTTATATATTCTCTCTGTTTGGATTGTCGCGTTTTCAGTGAGTTTTAGGGGTTGAGTGAAACAGCTAAGCCATCACAACAAGCGCATAAGCTATGGGTGATGGCTTATCGCTCCCCCCTCCCCGCGAAGAAGCGTCCGCCAGAGCGGAAATCAATTCTACTTATTCATATAAAACTCCAGTAATTGCGAAATTGACTCAATTAGTATTCTCTTATACATCATAGAAGTCATTCGTGAGTCTATTCATATATTCTACTTCGCTTTCCCCAACAGCCTGGGGATGCTTTTCCATTAGTATGGGAGTAAGCTTAGACCATAGCACGTCCATTATATAGATGTCCCTATCAAAAATGTTGTCTAGTTCCTCTAAAGTGACCCCTATACTATTTGCATATAGCTTCTTCTCTTCTGGCACTACAGCTTTTACATTATCATCTATAAAACTTGTTACCTCTGATTTAGTAACTTCAATATTATACTTTTTCTTAGCGATATCAATTGCTAATAAGTTCTCTTCCACATAGTATTCGGCATATGCCTTTAGTTCTTCACTATTATACTCCTGATTGCCTATAACACGCTCTACCTTTAAGCGAAACTCCATTTTATCAGCATTAAAATAGTTAGCAAGATCTTCATTTGTACCTCTCTCTATTTCACTTTGAACTGAGAAGCTCGGAATCTCGTTTAGGACTTTTGCAATTGCTTCATCTAATTTTTTATAATCTAATTCAACACTATCTTCTTCGTGGTCATGTCCCTCGTGATCATCGTGATCGTGGTCTTGTTCCTCATTTACTTCCTCCGCTATATCAGTTTCAGTTGTTTTACTATTCTCTTTCTGACTACATGCCGCTAATATACAGGAAAGTATTAAAATTAACGAAAACATATATAATTTTTTCATGAATCCACTCCTATTCTTTAAGTTGTTAGCATTCTTCATGTTTTATTTATATAGATGGTGGTAAAGAAAAATAAACATTTTTAGGAGGCTAATAATTGTTTGATTTAAACTGGATGGAAATTGGACGAATATTCTTGTTAGGGATAATGGCTTATATTTTCTTGATTATCTTATTAAGGGTAGCTGGTAAACGGTCACTCGCTCAGCTAAATGCTTTCGACCTTGTTATTACTGTTTCTATAGGTTCCGTATTGGCTACTATAATGCTTGATAATAAAATTTCTATTTTTGATGGAATTGCCGCCTTATTCGTATTAATAGCTCTACAATGGATTTTTTCTTTTAGTAGTAAGAAAAGTAATACATTTGATGATGTAGTTACTAGCGATCCAGCATTACTCTTTTACAATGGTAATTTTTCTGATAAAACGATGGAGAAGGAACGAATTCGTAAAGATGAAATTATTCAAGCTGTTCGTTTAGAAAGTAATTTATCTATGGAAGAAGTTCGTGCTGTCGTATTGGAGCCAAACGGTGAGTTATCCATTTTACCTAATAATGAGAATGGAAAAGAAGATACTCTTAACAAAATAATAAAAGACTGATTCTTTCAAAAAAAAGTTTTTTTTACCTTACTTAGGGTAATAATTATTATAGAAAAAGTACTTATTAATAGGAGGAGATCATTTGAAGGCTGTTACTTATCAAGGTGCAAAAGATGTTCAAGTAAAAGAAGTACCAGACGCAAAAATTGAAAAAAGCGATGATATTGTCGTGCGTATTACTACTACAGCTATTTGCGGGTCCGATTTACATATTTACAGAGGTGCAGTGCCAGCTCGTAAGGATTATGTAATTGGTCACGAACCAATGGGAATAGTTGAAGAAGTTGGCCCCTCTGTTACAAAAGTTAAAAAGGGTGACCGCGTTGTGATTCCTTTTAACATTTCCTGTGGTGAATGTTTTTATTGCCAAAATGAAATGGAAAGTCAGTGTGACAATTCCAATGAAAATCCGGCAATAGATTCCGGAGCATACTTTGGATTTACAGAACGATACGGTGACTATCCTGGAGGTCAAGCAGAGTATTTACGTGTACCATACGGAAATTATTTACCATTTAAAATACCTGAGTCTTGTGAGCTAGAGGATGAATCATTATTATTTCTCTCAGATGTTCTACCTACAGCTTACTGGAGCGTAGAGCATTCAGGTATGAAAGAAGGCGATACGGTCGCTGTTTTAGGATCAGGACCTATCGGATTAATGGTACAGAAGTTTGCTTGGATGAAAGGTGCTAAGCGTGTTATAGCTGTCGATCATTTACCATATCGTTTGAATCATGCTGTAAAGATGAATAAAGTTGAAGCGTATAACTTTGAAGAGTATGATCACATGGGAAAATATATTCGAGAAATCACAAATGGTGGCGTAGATGTTGTAATCGACTGTGTAGGTATGGATGGTAAAATGTCTACATTAGAAAAAGTTGGGCAAAAACTAAAACTCCAAGGTGGTACTTTAAGTGCCCTTGACATTGGAATTGATGCTGTACGTAAATTTGGTACAATTCAATTAACCGGTGTGTATGGATCGAATTACAATATGTTCCCTCTTGGAAATATTTTCGAGCGAAATATTAATATTAAAACAGGACAAGCGCCTGTAGTACACTATATGCCAAAGATATATGAAATGATTACAAAAGGTGACGTTGACCCTACACAAATCATTACACATAGCGTTCCACTTGAGCAGGCTAGTGAAGCATATAAAATATTCCATGACCATGAAGAAGAAAGCATTAAATTTGTTTTGAAACCTTAATACAAACTAACGAGGCTGGGACATAAATGTAATTTTCAAAAACAAGTAGCTTTTATCCCTAGTAAGCATCTGATAATCTTTCAATTGATTGCAGTGAAGGGGCGACTCCTGGGGGAACAGCACGAGTGAGAGACTACAGGCTCGAGCCGTTCTCCCGGAAAGCGTACCCGAAACAGAAATCAATTTTCTTTATGCAAAAAACACTATTTTCTCGATGAGAAAAATAGTGTTTTTTTGGTCTTGTCCTAGCATCTTTTATAGTTCATCTGCAATTCCTAATAGTGCAATTCCAAGAATAACGATAATTATTACAGCATATTGCTTTTTCGTGAGCTTCTCTTTCAAAAAGATTCTGGAGAGTAGTACTGAAAAAATACTATATGAAGCAATGATTGGTGCTGCAATAATTGCATTTGAAGACATAGCAAATACATAAAAGAATTGACCTATTGTTTCTAAAATGGCAGCGCTTGTTTTATCTCGCTCTTTAAATATATTAAAAGGAACCTTCTTAATAGCTTTTAGGTAAACAAAAGCAACTACAGCACAAATAAAGAATGTAAACTCATAAGCAAGTAGAGCTGCATCCTCTCCTATTAGACTAAGCTCATCTAAATACACAGCATCCGCAAAAGTACCTAGCCCATCAATCAAGGCATATAAAATTGGGAAAATAATAGCCATAAAACCAATCTTGTATTTCGTATCTATCGTCTTAGGGTTTGCTTGAAGCACTTGTTTTTCCATTTGTTTTTCAAAGACGGCAAGTCCAATTACTCCTAGAGTAATGATAATAATTGAAATTATTTCTAATGCACTTAACGAATGCGTAAAGAAGATAAATAATAGAATGGTTGTAATAGCTCCTGATGAGTTTTGAACAGGCGATGCTATTGATAATTCTAAATATCTCAACCCTATATAACCAATAGCCATTGACAATATGTAAAGGGCCGACACAGGTAAGTATAACAACATATCCATTGGATCAAATTGAATACCCTTTAAGAGCATATAAAATGTTCCGTGGATTCCCATAACCAAGCCTACCATTACAACTATTTTAAGATGACTAAATTTATCCTTAGGGTCTGTTCCCTTTTTATAAAATAAGTCTGCTCCTCCCCATGCAAGGGCAGTTACTAGAGCAAATATAAACCACATAAATTGTTCTCCTTTTCTTTAAAAATCAAATGTAAATGAAGCTTTACAATTATAATAAATGAAACTTGAATGTCAATAGAATTGAGAGAAGTTAGAATAATAAATAAAATTAGACCACCATAGCTCCGTGAACTTTGGTGGTCTGAATCCATTTTTTAAAATTGGTTATACTGTATTGGAACGATTAGTTTTAGTAAAAAATATTATGATAGCCATTACGCCTAATAGTAGCGAAATAAGTAACAAAAAGCTGACTCCCTCAAATAATTGAATGAACAACCCACCAAAGAAAGGACCTGATAGACTTCCTAAGCTAAAAAATATACCACAAATTAAATTACCGGTTGGTAAAAGCTCTTTTGGTGTGAGGTCGGTCATATAAGCAATTCCAAGAGAAAATGTAGAACCTACAAAAGTTCCTGCTATGAAGAAAAATGTACCTACAATTATAGCAGAAGCCTCAAAAAAGCTAGCTAATCCGAATGTGATAGCACCCAATCCAAGCATACTATATAGCACCTGTCTTCTTCCTAGGCGGTCACTCAGCATACCAAGCGGTAATTGAGAGACTACACCACCAATAGAAAATGCAGCTAGAATATACGATAGATCACTAATTTCTATCGAATTTCGTAACGCATATACAGGATAGATCGCATTTAAAGATGATTCTAAAAAGCCATAGCTAAACGGAGGGATAAAAGCTATCCATGCTACTCCAAAGGCTGCACCAAATCGTTTCCAAGTTCCATTTGCGGAGTTTGAAGAGGAAAAGGCTTCGGGCTTCTCATTCTTTATAAAAAACACCAATACCCATGCACACAAACATAAAAGTCCAGAAACGATAAAAGGAAGTCCTTCAAAAATTTCTACCAATTGAACGAACAAAGGACCAACTGCAAAGCCAACTCCAAAAGATAATCCATAGATGGCTATATTTCTTCCCAAACGATGCTGAGGAGAAAAACTTGTTATCCATGTTTGAGTAGAAAAATGAAGAGCATGATCACCAATTCCTATTAACAGCCGAAGGACAAACCAAAATGCAACACTTTTCCATAAAGGAAAAAGTAGAAGTGAAACGATAACTATAAGACCACCGACTACAATCATCGGCTTATATCCGTATTTCCGTAAGGGAAGCTCAATGAAAGGTGATATTAATAAAGTACCTATGTATAAACCTGTAGCACTTAACCCATTTAATGTAGCGCTTACCCCATCCTGCTCAAAAATTACAGAGATTAGTGGTAAAAGCATTCCTTGAGAAAAACCTGAAATTGAAACAATAATAACTAAAATCTTAAATCGTCTGCTCTCTGTAGCTGTAAATTGTTGCATAAGATAACCTCTTCACTATTTAATTTTCATACAGGTTATCATAACAAAATTTAGCTTTTCTATAAACAACAAAAGGCCCAGTCAATATCGTTTAAGATTGACTGAGCCTTTATATATTACTTATATCCTTGTGAGTATTCATAACTGCATTTGCGGCTATTTTGCCGGTGAAATGTCTGAACCGCCTCCTTCAAATGGTTAATTGGTTTTCGACTCTTCACTACGGCCTCCTTTCGTATAACTTAATGTTACTTTATCATATAAACTGAATAGTGTAAATATTTTAAATACACTAATTTATAAAATAACTCTTTTTACCTATCTTTTAAGTTCATCTTGTTATATTCTTATCTTATAAAGTGAGGTGTTTTTCTGTGGGCAAACAAATATCAAATTCAGAACAACAAGTATCTTATTTAAAAGACCGACTTCAAATGTTTTTAGAAGTACTTGATTCTATTGAACCTGAGACGACTAATTTAGAAGATATAGACAGACTTATTCAAATGATGGATGACTTAGAACTAAAAATGGAACAATTTAAAGACTCTAAGGAGTAGTATTTAAAGGCATCGGAAAATTATATTCCTGATGCCTTTTATACTGCTCTTTTTTTCATTCTTGTAAAATAGTATACTTGTTAATGTTTGTAACTACATTTAAAGGGGCATAACTAAATGCAAATGAGACAATTAGAGAAAAGTATCTATGAACTGATTACCGAGACTTCTACCAACTTACCTAAGGATGTAAGAAGAGCCATTCAAAAAGCAAAGGCTGCTGAAAATGAAGGCACTCGCGCTGCAATGAGCTTAGATACCATTACAAATAATATTCAAATGGCAGATGAAAATATTTCTCCAATTTGCCAGGACACTGGACTACCTACCTTCAAGGTAAAAACTCCAGTTGGGGTGAACCAACTAGAAATTAAGGAAGCTATTAAACGAGCTATTGTTGCTGCTACAAAAGACGCTAAGCTACGTCCTAACTCTGTAGACTCTATAACTGGAAAAAACAGTGGAGATAACTTAGGAGAAGGTGTTCCAGTAGTTAAGTTTGAACAATGGGAAAAAGATTACATAGAAATGAAGCTGATCCTTAAGGGTGGCGGATGTGAAAACAAAAACATACAATATAGCCTACCTACTGAATTAGAGGGGCTTGGTCGTGCAGGGAGAGACTTGGATGGTATACGTAAATGTATTCTGCATTCAGTGTATCAAGCTCAAGGTCAAGGCTGCTCAGCAGGCTTTATAGGCGTCGGAATTGGTGGAGATCGTTCTTCAGGATACGATTTAGCAAAGGAGCAGTTATTCCGCTCTGTAGATGATATAAATCCAAATGAAGATTTAGCAAAACTAGAAGCTTATATCGTAGAAAAAGCGAACACGTTAGGAATTGGAACAATGGGCTTTGGTGGGGAGGCAACTCTACTAGGTTGTAAGATTGGTGTCATGCACCGTATTCCTGCAAGCTTCTATGTATCAGTAGCATACAATTGCTGGGCTTATCGCCGTATGGCCATAAATATTGATCCTTCTACTGGAGATATTACAGAATGGCATTACCAAGATGGTGAAAAAATTGAGTTTAAAGATGAAGCTCAAAATGAAACACCAAAAAGAGTTGTCGAGCTTTCTGCTCCTATTACAGAAGAACAAATTCGCTCACTTCAAGTAGGCGATGTTGTTTCTATCACTGGACGTATGTACACAGGGCGTGATGCTATCCACCATCATTTAATGAGCCACGATGCTCCAGTTGATTTAGATGGCCATATTATTTATCATTGTGGTCCAGTTATGCAGAAGGACGAGGCTGGAAAATGGCATGTCCGTGCTGCAGGCCCTACCACCTCTATTCGCGAGGAGCCATATCAAGGTGACATTATGAAAAAGTTTGGTATACGCGCAGTTATAGGTAAAGGTGGAATGGGACCAAAAACACTAGCAGCCCTTCATGAGCATGGTGGTGTTTATTTAAACGCAATCGGCGGTGCGGCTCAATACTACGCAGACTGTATTAAAGACGTAGAAGGTGTTGATCTGATGGAATTTGGAATTCCTGAAGCAATGTGGCATTTACGTGTAGAAAACTTCACAGCTGTTGTTACAATGGACTCTCACGGCAATAGTCTTCACGCAGATGTAGATAAATCCTCATTAGAGAAATTAGCCTTGTACAAGGAGCCAGTATTCGCTTAAATCAAATGGTTGACAGTTAAATTTCTCTAGATTATAATGATTATAAAGTGATACTTAATTTAATTAACTGGGTTTTCCTTAGTGAAAATCCAGTTTTCCTTTATTTTAGAGAGAAATAATAATGAAAATCAATATCAAGAGGAGGATTTAAATGTCAACTATAGAAGAAAAAAACACATTTTTATCTAAAGTAATGCCCCATATAGAACTAGTTGCAGCACTATTTTCTGGTCTTTTAATATTAATCGCTTGGCTTATAGGCAATTCAGGTTTTGAAACAGCCTCCATCATCTTCTACCTGTTAGCTTTTGTAATTGGTGGATTTGCTAAGGCTAAAGAAGGTATTGAAGCAACGATAAAAGAAAAAGAATTAAATGTAGAAATGCTAATGATTCTTGCAGCCATTGGTTCATCCATAATTGGTTACTGGACTGAAGGTGCGATTCTCATTTTTATATTCGCAGTAAGTGGTGCCTTAGAAACGTATACAATGAATAAAAGCAAAAAAGAAATCTCTTCGTTAATGGAACTCCAACCTGAGGAAGCATGGAAGCTTCAAGCAGATGGAAGTACTACACGCGTATCTATAAAGGATTTAATACTCGGTGACAAGCTTGTTGTGAAACCAGGAGAAAGAATTCCTGCTGACGGTATCGTCATTAATGGCTTAACATCAGTTGATGAAGCAGCTATAAGTGGTGAGTCTCTCCCCCTTTCCAAGAAGCCGAACGATACACTTTTTGCTGGTACAGTAAATTTAAGTGGTGCGATTACGATGGAAATGACTAAAACCAATGAAAATTCCTTGTTTCAAAAAATAATCGATCTTGTCCAAACGGCTCAAGATGAAAAATCTCCAGCCCAACAATTTATCGAACGATTTGAAGGATCTTATGTAAAAGTAGTTTTAATTGCTGTTGCAGTGATGATGGTTCTCCCTCATTACTTACTTGACTGGGATTGGACCACTACTTTTTATCGAGCAATGGTTTTATTAGTAGTTGCTTCCCCTTGTGCCCTTGTAGCATCCATCATGCCAGCTACGCTAGCAGCAATTTCAAACGGTGCAAAAAGCGGCATTTTGTTTAAGGGTGGAATGCACTTAGAAAATATAAGTGAAATGAAAGCTATAGCTCTAGATAAAACAGGTACCTTAACTCAAGGTAAGCCAGTAGTGACAGACTTCTTTGTACGAGATGACTTAGACCGACTATCAGCACTTAAATTGCTTGCTACCATCGAATCACAATCGAATCACCCGTTAGCTCAAGCAATTTCTACATTCGCATTTGCGGAAGGAATCAGCCAGCTACCAATTATTCCTATTGAAGACAAACCAGGATTTGGGCTAAAGGCTACTATAAATTACGAAGAAATCTTAATCGGTAAACCTGAGTTTGTAAACAAAGACGAGGCTTTTGCATTCCAAGGAGGAGTTGCGGCTGCTCTAGCGGAGGAAGGAAAGACTGTAATATTTATGCGTGATAGTAAAGGAATAGCTGCCGCAGCTGCTTTGAAGGATACAGTTCGAGAGGAAGCTAAAGAAGCTATTAAGCTGTTACAATCACTAGGTATTAAAACAGTCATGCTAACTGGGGACAATGAAAAAACGGCAAATGTAATTGCTAAAGAAGCAGGAATTGACCAGTACATTGCGGAGTGTCTCCCAGAAACTAAAGTACAACACATGAAGGAGCTTTTAGCAGAGCACAAATTTGTTGGAATGGTAGGCGATGGGATTAACGATGCGCCTGCCTTGGCAACAGCAACAACTGGATTTGCAATGGGTGAAGGAACAGACGTAGCATTAGAAACTGCCGATGTCATTCTAATGAAAAATGATTTAAGCAAAATAGCATACGCTGTGAAAATGTCTCGAAAAATGCAACGAATCGTCAAACAGAACATTTTCTTTTCTATCACAGTAATCGCTCTTCTGATCATCTCCAACTTTTTGCAAGTAGTAGACTTGCCTATGGGTGTCATTGGACATGAAGGAAGCACCATTCTAGTTATTTTAAATGGACTAAGAATGTTAAATCGTAACATTTAAAGTTGTTCATAAAGTATCCGACCTTTCTAGGTTGGATACTTTTTTTTATAGTTTGTTGTTTGAAACGCTTAGAGCTGTTATGAGTTGTAGGGGTCCACAACATACACATCTCCTTTGGCGAGAGATTTGGCTTTATGGGCGGCTTATAGCTTTTTATGGGACAGTTCCTGATGGTTTATGGGCCACCTTCTACGCTTTATGGGACACTTAGACTCTTCTTATGGGCGCAAACCCTCTTTATGGTCGACTTATCACCTTTTATGGGACACTTTCCGCTAGTTTATGGGCCACCTTCTACACTTTATGGGACAGTTATGCGCCGCTTATGGGCGACTTATCACCTTTTATGGGACACTTTCCGCTAACCCTCTACTATTTATAGGACACTCCCTCCAGTTTAAGCCGGGTCGCCATCTCTGCTTTTATTACCTCAACCAAAAACACCCATAGATGGGAGTCAAATAGTCTCCAACCGATGGGTGTTTTTTTGTTTTATTTACGTCGCTTTTTATTATCCATCTGTAACTTTCGTTCTTGCATAACAGAATTTATCTGCCCACCGACCAACAGGATGATCCCTGAAATGTAGAGCCATAGCATGAGGATAATAATACCCCCGATACTTCCGTAAGTAGCAGAGTAGTTCCCAAAATTACTAACATAATATGAGAATCCTAGAGATACGACAATCCACCCTAAGGTTGCAAATGCTGCACCCGGGAAAACGCTCTTTAGGCCTAACTTTATGTTTGGTACTATCCAATATAATGCAGCAAGTACGATAAACATAATAATAGGGCTAAGCGTCCATCTAATATTATTCCACAAATTAATAAAGTCATCTTGGAAACCAAAATAAGAAAATAAAATTGTACCAATTTGTTCTCCGAAAACTGGTAATACTAGTGCTACAGCAAAAAGTAAAATCATTAATAGGGTAAATACCACTGATAATGCTCTAACTATAAAAAAGGGTCTCGTTTCCTCTATATCATAAGATCTATTTAAGGATTTGACGATTGCGTTCATCCCATTAGAAGCAGACCAAATGGTACCAAGAATCCCTATTGATAATAAGCCTCCGTTCCGACTTACTAAGACATCAGAAATCGTCCCCTCAATTAATGTATATACTTCACCCGGTGCATAGTTTTCTAAAAAGCGGAAGATTTGAGCCTCATCTAGATTTAGATATGGCAATAATGTAACTAAGAAAATTAATAAAGGAAAAAGTGATAGAAGGAAAAAATAAGCTAATTGAGCTGCAAGCCCTGTAATATCCGTTTTCTGTATATGCGTTATTAAATGCTTGAAGTAGCCTGACCATGTAGTTAAATCATGATTTTCCGTTTTCTTTTTCTCCTTCTTTTTAAAATTTAAAAACTTTAGCTTCGTATACCAAGTTGGAGAGGAACTTTTTTTATTGTTCTTATCATCTCTATTCATGTGTGAAACCATCTATTCCTCTCCCTTCCTTGTTTAATGTAATTTTGGCTCGTAAATACTTTTAGTCTCATCTTCCTCTGGAACAACTATGGATTTATACTCTTCCTTGGATTGGGAGAATGTATCCTTCGTCTCGGAAACAAGTGTCTTCACTTGAGGAGTAATTTCTTTTACTTCGTTCACCTTTTGTGAAATATATTTGGCATCTGAGGAGAATTGATTATAAACCGATTGCCATTTAGTTACTTGTTGATCAAGGACTTTCTTTAACTCGTCTCTGTTTCGGTTGTAATATTTAATTTCATTTCTAATCATTCTAGATCGGTTCATTACGGAATCTCTTGTCTTACGATCTAACATAGTTAATGCACCGCCAAGTACTGCGCCACACAATACACCTTTTACAAATTTACTTTCACTCATACTAATTACCTCCATATATATCGTTTTATATTAATTTTATTATACCCTGGCTTCTCTGAATCAAACTATTAATAATAATATTTTACAAAAATAAGCTTGACTATTTAAGAGAATTTTTTTTTTTGTTAAAAGGACAAATTTATTGAAAGGATATGAAAGCTATAGCATTTTTCCTAGACTGAATTACAACCAAGGAGGTTATCAATTGGATAAGTTACTAGAAATTTTAAAAAGTGTTTCGGATGTTTTATGGGGCATCCCTTTACTGATTCTCATTGTAGGAACCGGAATATTTTTGACGGTTAGAGTTGCCTTTCTACAAATACGATTACTGCCGGTAGCTTTAAGACTTACTTTTTCTAGAAAGCATGATAAAACCGCTGAAGGGGATATCTCACAATTTCAAGCACTGACGACTGCGCTGGCAGCAACAGTCGGAACCGGTAATATTGTCGGGGTGGCAACTGCCGTATTACTTGGAGGTCCTGGTGCAGTTTTCTGGATGTGGTTTTCTGCATTTTTTGGAATGGCGACTAAATATAGTGAAGCAATCCTTGCAGTTAAGTATCGGATAAAGGATGCAAATGGCCAAATGGCAGGTGGCCCAATGTACTACATAGAACACGGTTTAAAGCAAAAGTGGTTAGCTGTATTATTCGCTATTTTTGGCGCATTAGCTGCTTTTGGTATTGGAAACGGAACACAAGCTAATTCTGTATCTTCTGCAGTAGAATCTACTTTTGGAGTAGAAACTTGGATTACCGGTCTAGTTCTGGCCATTTTCACTGCTCTTGTTATTTTGGGTGGTATTAAATCTATTGGTAATGTAACAGCCGTTTTTGTACCGGTGATGGCTTTGTTCTATATACTAGCTGGACTTTTCATCATGGTTACCAATATTAGCGCTGTCCCTGAAGCGTTCGGAATTATTTTCAAATCAGCATTTACTGGAGAAGCAGCTGCTGGTGGTGCTATTGGTGCGGCTATTCGTTATGGTGTTGCTCGTGGTGTATTCTCCAATGAAGCCGGCCTTGGTTCCGCTCCAATTGCTGCTGCTGCCGCAAAAACGGATTTACCAGGACGTCAAGCACTCGTTTCCATGACACAGGTATTTATAGATACTTTTATTATCTGTTCCATTACAGGTGTTACAATCGTAATGTCCGGTATGTATAAGGATACTAGTATCGGCGGTGGAGATTTAACCTCCGCAGCCTTCGGTCATTTCCTTGGAGATTGGGGACCAATTATCATTGCTATTGGATTAATCTTTTTTGCCTCTTCCACGATTTTCGGATGGGCATATTATGGAGAAAAGTGTTTCCAATATTTATTCAAGAATCCAACGCTGTTAATTGTTTATCGTATTGCATTCGTTGCTATGGTATTCATAGGGTCAGTCGTTTCCCTCGATTTGATTTGGACATTCTCTGATATTACCAATGCATTAATGGCAATTCCTAACTTAATAGGTTTGCTTGGACTATCGGGTGTTGTCGTGTATGAGACAAAACGTATTCAGAAGAAGTTGAAGGAAGAAAAACTTGCCAGCAAGGCTTAATTTGTATTTGACATTCTAGGCTATGCGTGAAATGATATTTCTAATGTATGAAAGGCAGGTACAAAAGAATGGATTTAAATCAACCTTCCGTTGAGAATATTAGCTTTATGCTTGAAACAATCAAGGAAAAATTACGTATGGTCAATGTGGATGCCATGAAATCTGAGGACTTTAAAGCTACAGCCTATGAGGATCTTGTATATTTATATGAAATGGTCAACAAACGCGATTCTTTTAGTCCAAGTGAAATGCAAGCAATCGTCGCAGAACTTGGTAGTTTAAGAAAGTAAACACTTTATAATTTTTTATAAAGAAAGAGAGGTAACCTGTTTATACAAAGGCTACCTCTCTTTTTTATATATTAATTATCCTTCTGGAGTTTCCTTTCCATTACTTTTGCGACTTGGTGAGAGTTCATAGTCTTTTCCTCATACAGTTTATGAATGATGTTCTGGTAATCCGCTTCGTTACGGTTTTGACTTAGTTTATCAACAGCCTGAACTTCTTGTATCTTAATCTTAAATCCAACAATACCCTTCAGTTCTTTTTCTAACAATTGTGGAGAAAGATTTTCCCATAAAACAGGATTTTTTCGATGTTTCTCATATTTTTGCAGCAACCATGTCAGGTCTTGTTTTAACTCGTCCTCGGTCAATATTACGGCCTTCCCATATACATGGACAGCCTGATAGTTCCATGTTGGGACATTTTCATGTTCATACCACGAAGAAGATATGTAAGAGTGAGGTCCTTGGAAAATAACCAATACATCTTCAGCTGTTTCAAATGTTCTCCATTGAGGATTCCCATACGCCATATGCCCTGTGACGTAATAATCTTCCCCTTCATTATGGATCTGCAATGGTAGGTGAGTTGCAATCGGTTTTTCTTTTTTCGTCGTAATAAGAACTCCAAATGAATTTGTATGAATGAATTCCTTAATCTCTTCCCAATTTGTCACCTTATAATATTTCGGAATATACATAATGAGCAACCTTTCCAATCAAATGATGTTTTTATCCGTTATTTACTTCGGTACTACAGACAGAAATTCCTTCCTAAGCCCTAACTAACTATTGCTCATACCATGGAAAGCGGTCGATAGCGGAAACCAATTGCACGTAAAATAAAAAAAATCCTCCCCTACTTTTATAGGGAAGGACCAATTCTTATTTAGATAGCTTATTTAACTCTACTGCAATTTTAGCTCCAACTCTTGCATTATTGTATACAAGCTCTATGTTAGATTCTAATGACTTACCTTCTGTTAACTCTTTTACTTTACCAAGAAGGAATGGTGTTACATCCTTACCTTTAATGCCATTATCTTCAGCTTCTTGTAATGCTGTTTGAATGATTCTATTCATGTATTCCTCGTCCAATGAATATTCTGCTGGGATAGGATTAGCAATGATCGCTCCGCCATTTAGACCTAGCTCCCATTTAACGTTTAGCATTTCAGCAACTTCTTTTTCTTCGTCCATACGGAAGTCTGATTTAAAAGGGCTAGTGGAAGTATAGAATGCTGGGAAAGCTTCCGTTTGGAATCCTACTACTGGTACACCTTTTGTCTCTAAGTATTCTAACGTTAATCCGATATCTAAAATTGACTTAGCACCTGCGCAAACAACTGCAACATTTGTAGAAGCTAACTCTTCAAGGTCAGCTGAAATGTCCATTGTTGTCTCAGCACCTCTATGCACTCCGCCGATACCACCAGTTACAAACATTTGAATTCCTGCAAGATCCGCACAAATCATGGTTGTTGCCACAGTAGTAGCACCGATTTCCTTGGAAGCGACTACATATGGTAAATCTCTTCTAGAAGTTTTGCGAGCATTGCTGCTAGTTGCTAAAGTTTCTAATTCTTCATTGGATAAACCAATTTTAATCTTCCCGTCCATAATTGCAATTGTTGCAGGAACTGCTCCGTTATCACGGATAATTTGTTCTACTTTTCTTGCCATTTCAATGTTTTGTGGATAAGGCATCCCATGAGAAATGATAGTAGATTCTAATGCTACGATCGCTTTTCCTTCTGCCATTCCTTGTTCAACCTCTTGTGAGTACGTTAGGTATTTTTTCATTTTAAATATTCCTCCAGTTCATTAGTTAACTTCAATTTTGTTAGTTCAGTTCGTACTGTGTCTACAGATTGGAGTGTTTTAGTAGCGTTAATCATTCCAGTCAGCACAGCCTGCTTTACTTCTACTCCATCCAACGAAGCATGAAGAACCCCAGAAACAAAGGCATCTCCTGCACCAGTCACGTCTACTACCTGCTCTGTTTGGATAGCAGGCATAAACAATGTCTCGATCTCTTTCCCAGCACATACTACTCCCTTGCTGCCATTCGTTATAATGACATGGCGTATGCCTTTTTGGACAAAGGCCTCGGCTGTACGTTTCCAAGATTCCTCATCCACAATCTGCGTTTGAAAGTATGTTTCGGCTTCATCCTTATTTGTTATAAGCCACTCTATTCCTTCCAGATTCTCCGGCATTCGATTCATCTTCGGTGAAGACACTGGGATAATTGCAAGAGGAATCTTATTGCCGACCGCCAATGCGTGAATGTATTCCATTACATCTTTTGGACAGTTCATATCTATTATGAGCATTTGCGCATTAGTAAGATAAGCCTCTTGTTTTTTCATGTAGTCCACTGTTAGCTGATCATAAATATCCATATTAGCCAGTGCAAAAAGCATTTCCCCCTGTTGGTCTAGTACGGCTGAGTACGTTCCAGTAGAGTAGTTAACAAGCTTTTCTACAGAAAACAAGTTCATCCAGTGACTAGATGCCTTTTCGATAGAAGCGTATTCCATATCGTTACCGACAACTGTAAGTAGCCTGACGGTATTGCCAAGCCTTCCTAAGTTTTCAGCAATATTCCTTGCAACTCCGCCTATACTTTGCAGGCTTGTAGTTGGATTAGAAGTACCCATTTGTAATTGATCTTTTACTATATACTTTCTATCTACATTAGCTCCGCCTATACAAATAATCTCTTTATTCTCCGGTAAAATGTATGCTCTGCCAATAATCTTCCCACTTTTAATGAGCTGAGAGATGATATTAGCAACTGCTGGCCTGGACATCTTTAAGGCATCTGCCATTTCTTGTTGTGATGCATAAGGATTGTTACGCAAATAGGTCAGAACTTTTAATTCCTTGGATTCCATTCGGACAACCTCCTCTCTTTAAACATTTGTTTTAATTATAAACTTTTGTTTTAAAAAGTCAAAGAAAAACTGACAACTATTTTAAATAATTGTCAGTTTCATTTTATTGGGGTTGGTCGTTTAAGCTGCCATCCTCTAATACTCGAGGCTGTATCAGCACTTCGACACGTCTATTTTTTGCTCTGCCTTCTTCCGTATCATTAGCAGCAACCGGCTTGAATTCTCCGTAGCCCTTCGCACTAAAGTACAGAGGATCAATCGTGTTATTGTTTACTAATATTTTCAAAAAGTTCACCGAGCGCATAACACTTAACTCCCAGTTAGAGGCATAAACACTACTAGATATCGGAATATTATCCGTGTGTCCTGTAATCACAACATTACGAGGCGGATCAAACACCAGTAAATCTGATATATCTTCTGCAATTTGTCGATACTCTTGTTTTACCTCTGCCTGTCCCAAGTCAAATAAAATGCTATCTCTAATTGTCACTAAAAGACCTTCGCTTGTTAACTCAGTTGCAAATTGTTTCTCTAGCGCATTAACCGCTATGTATTCATCAACACTGTCTTGAATCTCAGATAAAGCTTGCTGATCCTCGATGTAAGCCATGCTTTGATTGGAATCACCGCTATTATTGTTTCTAGGTACGTCCATTGGCGAAGGCTGTTCCATTAGTCCGGTACCTCCATCAAACACTTGATTGAATACCGCGGACATTTGGTTTAGCTTTTCTTGATCAACAGTACTAGAAGCAAATAACACAATAAACAGTGCAAGTAGTAAAGTTAAAATATCTGCGTAAGGAAGAAGCCAAGATTCACTCATTTCCTCTTCATGCTGATGTTTTTTATGCTTCTTTGCCAAGGCCTGCCTCCCCGCTTTCATTTAAAACTTTTTTACGTTCAGACATAGATAGATAAGAAGCCAATTTCTGCTCTATCACACGTGGTGCATCTCCTTCTAAGACAGAAAGGATTCCCTCTAACATCATAGTTTTTTGTCTAACCTCTTGCTTTGACTTTCGTTTTAACTTGTTGGCAAATGGATGCCAAAGCACATAACCTGTGAATATCCCTAATAATGTAGCGATGAATGCAGCGGAAATTGCATGTCCTAATTTTTCTATATCATTCATATCACCTAGCGCTGCTACTAAACCAACTACTGCACCTAGCACTCCAAGAGTAGGTGCATATGTACCTGCCTGCGTGAAAATCTGAGCACCAGTGGAATGTCTTTCTTCCAAGGCATTAATTTCTTCTGTTAACACATCTCTAATATAATCTGCATTCTGTCCATCGATAGCTAAAGTAAGTCCATTTTTCAAAAATGGATCTTCCACATCGGTTGTTTTACTCTCTAATGCAAGTAACCCTTCTCTACGAGCTAAATCAGCCCAGTTAGAAAACAATTTAATAACTTCATGATCTGGCACTAACTTCTGTTCTTTAAAAATTACTCCGAAAAGCTTAGGTATTCTTTTTAGCTCATCCATCGGGAAACCAATTACGATAGTCGCAATTGTTCCAACGATAATAATTAAAATAGCTGCTGGATTCAACAGGGCAGCTAATCCTACTCCCTTCAGAACCATTCCTACACCTAACGCAACAATTCCTAAGACGAGACCAATTACTGTAGACTTATCCAATTCATAAACCCCCACATTCTATTTCTGTTCTTTATTTCGGTTAATATATCAGGATTTTAATATTAGTTTCTAACTATAAATTTTATTTCAATTAATTTGAACTCTTTTTTGTCTTAATTGGCAGAGAGTCATTGATAAATCCCTCTATAAACTGATACTATAATCTTAAGAAAAGAAAGGATGTATGGATATGTCAACCTTTGAAAACAATTTAGAAAAGTATGCTGCTTTAGCTGTTGAAGTAGGAGTAAATATACAAAAAGGGCAAGATTTATATATTGCGGCCTCTACAGAAACAGTAGAATTTGTCCGACTTGTAACTAAAAAAGCTTATGAAGCTGGAGCTAAGACTGTTTACGTAGATTTTTCTGATGATGAGTTAACACGCATCCGTTATGAGCTAGCCTCAAAAGACTCTTTCGACTTCTATCCACCATGGAAAGTTCAAGAAAGAGAGCAGCTTGCTGAATCAGGCGCTGCTTTTATGAGTATCGTAAGTCAAAGTCCCGATTTACTGAAGGGTATAGATTCTAGTAAAATCTCAACTTTCCAAAAAGCTGCAGGTCAAGCTATGTCCAAATACCGCCAGTATGTTCAGTCAGATAAAATTAGCTGGTCTGTAGTTGCGGCACCTTCTAAAAAATGGGCTGCAAAAGTATTTCCAGAGCTTCCTCAGGAAGAGCAAGTTCCAGCATTATGGGAATCTATCTTTAGTGCAGTAAGAGCTGACCTGGAAGATCCAGTATCTGCTTGGAAAGAGCACGATCGTTTGTTGCACACAAAAGTAGACTACTTAAACGATAAAAATTATAAAAAACTTCATTACACAGCTCCAGGCACTGACCTAACAATTGAACTTCCGAACGGCCATCTCTGGTGCGGAGCTAGTAGCACGAACGAAAAAGGCGAAGATTTTATGGCTAACATGCCTACAGAAGAAGTATTTACAGTTCCTTTAAAAACAGGCGTTGACGGGTATGTAGCAAGCACGAAGCCTTTAAGCTATGGTGGAAATATTATTGATAATTTCACTATCACTTTTGAAAATGGTCGCATTGTAAAAGTAGAGGCAAAAGAAGGTCAAGAAGTACTAGAGCAATTAGTTGATACGGATGAAGGCTCCCATTACCTTGGGGAAGTTGCACTTGTACCACATGATTCACCAATCTCTAACTCTAACCTGTTATTCTATAATACATTGTTTGATGAAAATGCTTCGAACCATTTAGCAATCGGTAGTGCATATGCGTTCTGTATCGAAGGCGGCAAAAAAATGAGTCGTGAAGAGCTTGCAGAAAACGGATTGAATGAAAGTATCACTCATGTAGACTTCATGATTGGTTCTGAAAATATGAATATTGATGGAATTAAAGAGGATGGCACTAAAGAACCTGTGTTTAGAAACGGAAACTGGGCATTTTAATCACAATCTATTCATAAATTTAATGTTTTAGTGTTACAAATTTAGTGTAAATAAGTTATAATGATATTAATATGAATAGTGAGGTGTTAAAAATGGGCTTATTCATAGCTACAATTCTTGGGTTCTCTGGCGGTATTTTAGCCATTGGAGCGGTAATCATGTTTTACTTCTCTAAACCAATGAACAACCAAGATGCAATTATCGTCGATCCGAAACCAACTAATAAGTTTTAATATGTCAACTGCGACTTAACAGTCGCGGTTGTTTTTTTATACAAAAGGTACAATAGTTCCTTACTGGGGTGCACCTGTTTAGGTGCGCTTTCGTGTTGATTAGGTGTCATTTCTATAGCTTTTAGGTGCACTTTTGCTCCGATTAGGTGACATTTCTTTTCTTTTAGGTGCGTTTCCCCGGTTTAGGTGACATTTCATACGTATTAGGTGTCATCTCTATAGGATTTAGGTGCACTTTTACTCTAATTAGGTGTCGCTTCTTTTCATTTAGACACCTTGCCCATCGGGGTCAAATGGGGAAATGCTGCTCCTGCGCGAGCTCGTCGCAAACAAAATCGTTTGCGGTGGCTGAGGACTGCCTCCTCACTTTTCCCCATTTGCCTGTCGGGGCAGACCAGGCGCCTCCGCTTTTCTTATTGTCTAGCTCCACCGCCTTGCCCCTCGGGGTCAAATGGGAAAATACTGCTCCTGCGCGAGCTCGTCGCAAACAAAATCGTTTGCGGTGGCTGAGGTGCTGCCTCCTCGTATTTTCCCATTTGCATGTCGGGGCAGATCAGGCGCCTCCGCTTTTCTTGATGTTATTTCTTATTTTTTTCATTTCATTTTAGATAAGTTTGTATTACAAAACGAATACAAAATAGGTTTTTGTCATTATTTTTTTCCCTATAAATGCCCCTTACTACCCACAAAGTATTGAAACATACGTAAAATTCCATTATGTTACAAATGGCAATTGTGCTATTTTCCATTATAATAACGTAGAGCAAGTGAAATGGAGGAAGACATATGTTGTCAAATTCACATATCGGTATTGATTTAGGAACTGCTAATACTTTAGTTTATACAAAAAATAAGGGATTACTTATAGATGAGCCAACTGTGGTGGCAGTAAACACAAAAACAAAAGAAATAATTGCCTTTGGATCAGAGGCCAAAAAGATGATAGGTAAAACACCAACATCTATTGAAGTAGTTAGACCTCTAAAAGATGGCGTGATCGCAGACTTTGATGTTACTACCCAGTTGTTAAAACTTATTATGCAAAAAGCTAGCAAAAAACTTGGTACTTCTTTACGTAAGCCTACTGTGATTGTGTGCACACCTTCAGGAGCAACTTCTGTAGAACGCCGTGCCATCCAAGATGCGGTACGTCAAAGTGGCGCTAAAGAAGTGCAGCTAATGGAAGAACCTGTTGCCGCTGCAATTGGTGCTGGGTTGCCAGTCAATGAGCCAGTAGCAAGCATGATTGTTGATATCGGTGGAGGTACTACAGAGGTAGGGATTATCTCATACGGAGGTGTAGTCGCGTCTAGTACTGTGAAAGCTGCAGGAGATCGAATGGACGAGGCAATTATCCACTATGTACGTAAAGAGTTTAATGTGATAATTGGTGAGCCTACAGCAGAATTGATAAAAACGACTATAGGGTATGCCCTTGTTCCTCATACAGAAGAAGTAATGGAAGTGCGAGGAAGAGATGTAGTGACGGGGTTACCAAAAATAGTGAAACTATCTTCTACTCAAATACAGGGAGTTTTAAAAGAATCATTAGAGACAATTCTAGAAGCAATTCGTGCGACACTAGAAATTTGTCCTCCTGAGCTTTCAGGAGATATCGTAGACCATGGTGTTATATTGACTGGTGGCGGAGCGTTGCTAAAAGGATTAAAGGAATGGCTTAGCGGTGTAATTGAAGTACCTGTCCACCTTGCACCAGAACCATTACAGTCAGTTGTAATCGGTACAGGGAAGTCTTTCTTTATCCATGATCGCAAAAGAAACATTGCAAGATAATTTCTTTAAACAAATATTAAGTAAATTTCTTCTTTTTCGTATAAAATATATTAAGAAGGAGGAATTACTATGCCAAGTTTAAACGACATACTAACCTATAACAAATCATTTGTAGAAAACAAGCTGTATGAACCTTATGTAACTACTAAGTTTCCTGATAAGCGAATAGTTATTCTTACTTGTATGGATACACGTTTAGTAGAAATGCTTCCTAAATCAATGAATCTTAAAAACGGAGATGTAAAAATTGTTAAAAGTGCAGGGGCTGTTATTAACCATCCATTTGGTGGTATTATGCGCAGCTTGATCGTTGCAGTTTACGAGCTTCAAGCAGATGAGATTTATGTAATTGGTCACCACGATTGTGGAATGAGCTCCATTCAAACAGATAAAATTCTTGAAAAAATGACAGCTCGTGGAGTAAATCCTTCCACTTTTGATGTACTGAAAAACTCAGGTATTGAAGTGGAAGAATGGCTTGAAGGGTTTTCAGACGTGAAAGAAAGTGTCTTACATAGTGTGGAAATGATACGTAACCATCCGTTGATGATTTCTGAAATTCCAGTTCATGGACTAATTATCGATCCTCACACGGGACGACTTGATTTGGTAACAGACGGTAAAATCGACAAAAAATAATGTATTTCCCGGGAAATCGCCAATTTTTTTGAGCTTGCTTATGGTTAACGCCATGGCAAGCTCTTTTTTTGCTATTTGGTGTTAAGAGCAACCTACCTAACCTTCTGTCCACCACATAATACAAAAAACCTGTTGATAAACTAAGTTTACCAACAGACTCATTTATAGCCCCTATTATTCTCCTCTTAAAGCGGAATACATATAGTGATCTTCCCATTTCCCATTAATGAATAATAGCTTACGCAGCAATCCCTCACGAACAAACTTGTTATTCTCTAGCACTTTGATAGAGCCAAAATTTCTAGGGGATACATAAGCTTCTATTCGATTTAATTGAACGTCATTAAAGCCAAATTGCTTTACTAGTCGAACAGCCTCAGACGCAATTCCTTTACCAATTTGCTTCTGGTCAACCGAATAGCCAATTAAACCACTAGAAAACGGCATTCTTTTCAGGCTATAAAGTGAAATGCTGCCTATCAAAACATCTCGTTCATGAGAAAAAATACCAAAGCTATATTCCCTTTTTTCCTGCATGAGCATGATTGATTCACGAATCTTCTCTCTTTGGACGCTAGCAGTATAATATTCTTCTTGGTGTAATGGTTCGAAAACAGACCAGTACAACTTGTTGTCATAGACTAAATTTGCAAGAGCAGGTGCATCCTTTACATTTAAAGTCCTTAAGTAACAACTTGCTCCTTCTAGATAAATCAAGTACCGTCACCCTTTAGTGTTAGTTAATTGCAAAAACTCCTCAACATCTTGAATGCAAAGGTCAATTCCCTTCTTCCAAAACGCTTCTTTCGTTATATCCTCTTGTAAATGTTTCATCGCTAAATCCTCTACAGACATTACTGCTGTGTCCTGTAATAAAGCAATATACTTCTCCTCAAAACCAGATCCTTCTTCTTTTGCCTTTGAATATATACTTAAAGAAAATAAGTAGCCAAAGGTATAAGGGAAATTATAAAAAGGAACTCCTGTAATATAGAAGTGGAGCTTAGATGCCCAAAAATGCGGATGTACCGTGTCTAAAGCATCCCCATAGGCTTCTCTCTGTGCTTCTTCCATTAGCTCGTTTAACCGGTTTGCAGAAACAATGCCGTCTTTTCGTTCCTCATAAAATCTAGTTTCAAACAAGAAGCGGGCGTGAATGTTCATAAAGAAAGCAACACTGCGTTGAATTTTATCCTCCAACAAAGCAATTTTCTCTTCTTTGGACTTTGCTTCGCGAACAGAGGCATCCGCCACTATCATTTCTGCAAAGGTAGATGCAGTTTCTGCTACTCCCATTGCATATCTCCGGTTCATCCAATGCACTGGTCTTAAAGCATATGAGTGGAATGCATGACCTAATTCATGAGCAAGTGTAGAAACATTTGACATGGAACCACTATAAGTCATAAATATACGGGATTCCTCTGATACAGGCATTCCTGTACAAAAGCCACCCGGTCTCTTATTAGGACGATCCTCTGCTTCAATCCATCCATTTTCAAAAGCATTTCTTGAAAAGGCTTCTAGCTTCGGTCCAAACTCTTTAAAATGCTTTAGGATAAATTCCGCTCCTTGTTGGAACTCCATTTTTTCGGTAGACGTACTGATAGGTGCATCTAAATTATACCAATGCATCGCTTTTTCGCCTAGCATCTCCGATTTCCTATTTAAATATTCCACAAATGGTGCTTTATTTTTAGAGATTGCTCCCCACATTGCATCCAATGTATCTTGTTTCATACGATTGATGGCAAGAGGTTCTTCTAAGACAGATTCCCAGCCTCTTTTTTTATACGTAGCCAGACGGAAGCCAGCTAAATGATTAAGCGTTTTCGCAAAAACTTCTTCTTTTTCAGTCCATACACTTTCTAACGCTTCAAAGGAATTTTTACGAATTTCAGCATTATCACTCGAGCTTAAGTTATCAGCTTGTCCTACCGAAAGTATTCTTTCTTCCCCATCGATAGTCATTTTTATATGGATGTCCCCTACAAGCATGTTATATAGTTGGCCCCATGCATCATAACCGTCTACTTCTAAGGTAGTTATTAAATCCTCTTCTTTTTCGGAAAGCATTTTACTCGCTTGCTCTCTCCATTCATTTAATATAAATTTAAATGGGGTTAATTCGTCCGTATTTAAAAGCTCTTCCCATACGGTAGATTCTGTCTTGCTAAGCGCTTGTTGTATTGTAATCATTAACGAAGATAACCTTGCATACAATGAACCAACCTCGCCTTGTAAAAGCGTCGCTTTTTTATCTGTTGTATCTTGAGCTAGATAGCAGCCAATAACTGCCCCTGCTTCTGCTAAATGGACAGCTACATCTTTTAGTTCCTCGATTATTTGCCTAATTTGGTTAGACTCTTGAGCTGAGGCTGGGACAACTATTTCCTTAACATTTATTTCAAATTTTCCTAGTTTTTCCTTAACTTTATCTAGATGCTCCCGTAATTCAGAGGAGCTGCTACCACCACGGAAAAATCGATCTAAATCCCAGACGATTGGATAATTTTGTTTTAACATCTGAATATTCCCCCTATTTTAAAAACTTTTACATTTTTCATTATATCATGAATTACTTTCCTAATTATTCATTTTTTTGTCACATAATTTCTATAATTGAATTTGTGTGCTCTTAGATTGAAAGGTATACTTATTAAATATAGAAGGAGGCGAATCTTTTGGTCAAAATAATCCTTTTGATTTGCGGTTATCTCGCAACAATCCTTGTAAATATACTTGCTAATACGTTACCTATTAATGGTCAAACGACTGGGGAAATCTCTGCTAGAATTCCAGCCCTCTTTACACCTGCTGGTTATGTATTTTCCATCTGGATTGTTATTTATATACTATTAGCATTTTGGATATGGAATATTATAAGAGAATATAGAATTGAACATAAGATTCCCTTACAAAGAGTAGTATTATTTCTAGCAACGTGCCTATTTAATATTTCTTGGATTCTACTATGGCATTATGAGCATTTTAGCTACGCTTTAATTACAATACTAGCGCTGCTTTGGTCCTTATTCCTTTTATATTTAACTTACTCAAGTAGTGAATCCAATTGGAAAAGAAGAATACCTATTTCCATTTACCTAGGATGGATTTTTGTAGCCACTATAGCAAATCTTGATTATGTTTTAACATATTATGAGTTTAGCGGCTTTGGAATAACTACTTCTTTATGGGTCGTTATATTCCTAACGTTAGCTACTGCAATTGCCTTACACTTTAGATATCATTATGATGACCGAGCAATCGTTCTAGTCTTTATATGGGCTTTCATTGGAATCGCTGTACGTCATAATGTAAACGAATTATTAATATCTGCAGCCTCCCTCTTCCTAAGCACAGTCTTAGTGGTTGGAATACTATTTATAAAAAAAACGCCAACGAAAAATTAAATTTCGTTAGCGTTTTTTATTTAATCTATTTTAGTTAAAATAATTGGTTGGTCTTTTGTAACGATTACCGTATGCTCGATTTGAGCAACTAAGGATTTATCTGGAGTAACAAATGTCCAGCCATCACCTGATTCAACGATATGTTCTGCCTTTTCGGAAATGAAAGGCTCCACTGCTAGAACCATTCCTTCTTTTAAGATTGTTGACTCCCATGCATCATAATAATTCAACACATGCTGAGGTGCTTCATGCAAGGACTTCCCAATACCGTGACCAGTAAGATTCATGATGACATGTAAACCGTTTTCTTTTGCTTCTCTTTCCACTGCCTTACCTATTTGGTTAAGACGAGAACCTGCTTTTACTTTAGTCATAGCACGATTAAATGCACTTTCTGCTACCCGACAAAGTTTTTCCTTATCCTCGTAGCCATCTCCTACTACAAACGAGATACCAGTATCTGCGAAGAAACCTTCATATGAACCGGAAACATCAATATTAACAAGGTCTCCCTCTTTAATCACTCGAGAGCCTGGAATTCCATGTGCAACCTCTTCATTTACACTTATACAAGTATACCCCGGGAAATCGTACTCTCCCATTGGGCCGGAAACAGCGCCTTTATCTTTAAATAATTTACCGCCAATTTCATCAAGTTCTTTAGTAGTCACGCCTGGTTTTGTTGCTGCCTTCATTGCATCTCTTACCTCAGCTACAATGTGACCAATTTTTTTTAACATTTCTAATTCTTCATTTGTCTTTACTATCATCTTTACAAGATCCCTTCTTCACTTAGATGTATGAATATCATATCATATATCTTATGACTTCGGGAGTAATAGGCGCGGGGCTTTTACGAATAGGATCGAACAGATAAAAGCTGCAAATAGAAATACAGGTATCATATAAGTAGAATTATAAACTAATGAATATACGATAACATTTTGGCCCTCAGCAAATTCCCCAAAGAATAATATCCCCGATAATACGTGGGCTAAATAACGTAAAAATGAAGCAATTAAAGCACCTAGCACAACCGCTATTGTCATTTTCATCTTATTTTGATGTTCATATGCTTTAATATATGCTGGTCTTAATAATCCTGCAAGCCCTGCAACCATAAATGCTATAAAATAATCAATACCTACTTGCATAATTACTATTTCAAATGATAAGGGTGCTGGATAAAAGCGTCCTGTCACAACCTGCAACAGCCCTATTAAAAAGCCGGTCACTACGCCTGCCACTATACCTCGACGAAAGGCAATTAATATGATTGGAACGAGAACAAATGTAACACTGCCTCCCTGTGGCATACCAAAACCAATTAAATCTAATACATAGCCTAATGCTGCAAAAATAGCAATCTCCACGAGTAACACAACACGTTGATTTCTCATTGTAATCCCCTTTTTTGACCACAAAAAAACGCCGAAGGGACAGAGCCAGACATCGCGCGATTGCCAGTTTCCATCCACATCCCTACGCAAGTATGAACTTACAGGTTCTAAGGGTACTATCTCAGCCGCTTTGTAGCGACGCCCCTTGTGGTTTCGAATTTATTTTATTTGAGTTCATTGTATCCGATAGGTGTTTAGAATGCAACCCCGATTGGTATTATATAATAATACAAATTTATTATTAGGGGTGTAATAATTGATTAATTTACTAACAGATCTAATTAAAATAAAGAGTGATAATTTGGAAGGTGCAAATGAAGCACTGCAATACTGTAAAAATTGGCTAGAAAAAAGAGGCGTTAAAACAAAAACGTATGAGCTAAACAACAAACAAATGCTTGTAGCTGAAATTGGAACAGGTGAGGAAACTATAATCTGGAACGGTCATATTGACGTAGTTCCAGGAAACCCAGAGCAATTTGAACCGAAAATTGTAGAAGACCGACTATATGGGCGTGGCTCAGCTGATATGAAGGCTGGTGTTGCTGCAATGATGGAAGCTTTTGCGGTTCTATCAGAAAAACAAGAGTTACTTACCAAAAAAGTACAGCTACACATAGCTACCGATGAAGAAACAGGAGGAAAAACATCCAAGCACTTGGTTGAACAAGGTTATCATGGTGATTTTGTTATTTGCGGTGAGCCAACTCATGTTAACATCGGACTCCAAGCAAAGGGTATTTTACAATGGGATGTTCACCTAAAAGGTAAATCTGCTCATGGCAGCCGTCCGTGGGAAGGAGTAAATGCAATTGAAAAAGCCATGTTATTTGACCAAGACTTAAGAAAATGCTCGTTCATGCAGGCTAGTAATGAATATTATGAATATCCTTCTCTAAATTTGGCAAAAATAGAAGGAGGAGACCGATATAATATGGTACCAGACGAATGTATCATAAGTTATTCTTTAAGGTTTGTTCCTGGACAAGACGTCGAGGAAATCTCCAAAGAGTTAAGAAGCCTTTTAGAGAAATACCCTGGCAGTGAAATACATTTCCAAGGTCATACTCCAGCTATCACTAATAAAGAAGATGATAAGTATATCCAGAAGCTTTTAGCTACTTGTAACGCTATCAGACAAACCCCAACTACCCTATTCGGACAGCATGGTGCTGCAGATACTCGTTATTATGCAGCGAAGGGTGCGGTAGCCATAGAGTTCGGGCCAAGCGGCTCTGATTGGCACGGGGATCAGGAATCGGTTTCTATTTCATCCGTTGAGGAATATAAAGACATACTTGTTAAGTTTGTCTTAGACTAATTAAAAAAGTAGCGAGAATATGTGAGGAGACCATGTATGGATACCAATAAAATTTTAAGTGCATCAACCTATTTTTCTATTTTATTTGCTCCCTTTATTCTTCCAATAATTGTTTACTTCCTTACGACAGATAAAGGGGTAAAATACCATGCAAAAAGGTCTTTAATTTCACATATTATTCCTACTATTTTCTTTGTGTTTCTTATGTTAGCAGTATTTGCAAATTTTTCCCCACTTAGTTATTCAGGCGACACAACAAACATGTGGTCTAGCATGACTACAGCATTAATTTTTATGGGCTTATATACGTTGATTAATATAGTTCTGTTCATTTGGAACATTATCCAGGGAATCAAGGTATTACGTCAAGATGTTTAATTGCTTCTAAAATGGGAATAAGATAAATATAGAAAAGCAAGGAGCGGATTGATTATGAAAGTAGGCAGATTAGTAAAGTCAGCTATTAAATGGGCACCAGTAGTATATCCAATTGTTCGTAAAGTATTGAAATCAAAAAAAACAGTAAAGCGCTGAACTTTTTACGCTAAAGCTATATAGATGAAATTAAAGAGGCTGGGGACAAAACCCACCTTAGAAGTTCAAAAGCCCTGAAAGTTTTACTGTTTGTAAATTTTCAGGGCTTTTTTTGCTACTTCATCATCGTTGTTCTCCGCTTCAGCGGACGCTTTCCTGGGGGCACGTTGCCTTAGCCTGTAGTCTCTCCCACGCGCTTGTCCCCTAGGAGTCGCCGCTTTCGCTATGAACAACTAGTGTTTCCCTCTATATTTAGTAAATATCAAAACTATTCCAAGCACCCAAAAGTGAGGCTAATTATGTCCCAATCTCTTTTACTATTCATCCCAAAAAGAGCCCCCAATTTTATGAACCATAAAATTGGGGGCTCTTGAAGTTCTCAGCTAATTTGATTGCTTCTTTTAAGTATATTAAATTTGAGCAAGTTATTTATGATAAAATACGTTGCAAGACCACAGCTATATAATTACCGTTTGTAAACGATAGATAGCGATTAATTGGCAGTGCATTTGCTTGCGTTGAACCATTATTACTTTGGTTTCTATTTTCTATAAGCTCTTCAAAGGTTAACGGATTAGGCTTAGGCAATTCGTGCTCATACACAAGCATACGGGAGTTGTACTTACTAAAGAATGAGTTAGCCATTTGACGGTAGCCTTCTAGTGTAGGATGAACATCACCAACACTTGGTACTAATTCTTTTTCTTTCCCATCGAAAGACTCTTCCACTGAGATATAAGTTGCTCCATTTTGCTCTGCTACAGTTTGTAGAATCGTATGTAGCTTATCTAACTCTTTGCCGACACCTTCTTTTTGAGACTCATGCACATGAGGATATGCAAAATAGTATCCCATCACGTATATTTTAGCCTTGGGTGCAGTAGCTTGAACTTCTTTTATGATTTCTTGCATATTTTTTCTAACATTATTTAGTGCAAAATTGGCGGAAACTTGCGAGTAAGCGACCATCCCACTTGCAGGCTTAACCTGAACTAGCCTTAACAAATCGTTAGCCCCTGCAGAGATGGTAACAAGTGTGGCATTTGCCAGAAGTTCCTTCGCTTCAGTTGACTGAACGGTTTTCAAGACATCACTAGTTGTATATCCTGGAAATGCTAGTCCTTTAGAGTAGAATCCAAGCAGATTGGCTCTCTTCAACTCTTGTGAAATTAAGTCGGTATATCCTGCATCAATTGCCATATTTGGTGTTTGACCCGCGGCAAGTGAATCACCTAAAGGAATATAAACCTCTGGCGACTTTGCCTCTACTGAATACACAGGAGATAAAATTAAAAGAATCATAAGTAAACTTATCCATCTTTTCACTGAAGTTCAGCTCCTTAAAATGCCCATGCACCTTTAATAAAGATTGGTTCCTTCGTTCCATCTGCTAATTCGCCTGTTATATCCATACCTGCGCTTCCGATCATAAAGTCTTCATGGACGATAGAAGTGTTAATACCCATTTTTTCTAATTCCTCTGCGGTTAAACCTCTAGCTCCCTCTACACATGTCGGGTATGCTTCTCCGATGGCAAAGTGATTCGAGGCATTTTCATCAAACAAAGTGTTGAAAAACAATACATTAGATGCTGAAATAGGCGATTCATGTGGTACCAATGCGATTTCACCTAAATATTTTGCGCCCTCATCCGTTTGAATCAGCTCTTGCAGAAGCTTCTCACCAGAAGCTGCCTGAACCTTAACAATCTCACCATCTTTAAATGTCAATTTGAAGCCATCAATCACGTTCCCTTGGTAGACAAAAGGCTTAGTATTGCTTACAAAACCGTTCACACCAGTTTTGAGTGGCGCAGTGTAAACCTCCTCAGTAGGCATATTAGCGATAAATGGCACTGCTTGAGCGTTTTTACTAGCTCCAGATTGCCAGATGTGTTCTTTTGGCAATTCCACTTCAATATCTGTACCTTCTGCCTTGTAATGCAGTTTTTTATATCTTTTCTCATTCAATAATGCTGCACGTGACTCTAAATTGTTAATATGCTCCTGCCATTGCTGAACCGCAGTTCCTTTTCCAATGCGCACTACTTTGAAAATAAGCTCCCATAATGCATCCATTTGTTCTGTTTCGTCTAGGTTAGGAAATACCTTTGCTGCCCATTTTTTAGAAGGCATTGCTACAATCGACCAAGTGATCACATCATTCATTACGGCCTTGCGATAATTTTCTAATGCCTTACCTGAAGCCTTTTGATAGTTCGAAATACGATCTATCGCCACTCCCTCTAGCAAATCTGGATTATCTGCATCAATCCATAACAAGGCACCTTTATTTTCAATCAATTCATCTCTTTGTGCAACCACCCATTTTGGGACTTCATGAAATGCTTCATCAGGTGCCATATCATAAAACAATCTAGCATTTACTTCATCTGTATAATTGACCTCAACCCTTTTTGCTCCTGCTTCATATGCCTTTTTAACAATAAGTCTGGTAAAATCAATCGTATCTGTAGTGGTATTAATTAAAAGCGGTTGTCCCTTTTGAATGTTCAAGCCAACCTTAACTACTAACTCAGCATATTCCTCAAGATTTTGTTGGAAACCCATCACTTACTTCCCCTTTTTATCGATCGTTTTAGATGAACCTTCTATTAATTCACCACGATACCATATTTTTTGAACAGCTTTACCCGGTATATCTTTTGTCCATTTTTTATAGGTTTTTTCATCGTTATAAGATAAAAGAGTTAAAACTTCTCCATTTTTGCCTGCTCGTCCTGTTCGTCCTGAACGATGTAGGTATTGTTCGATAGAGTGTGGAACATCTACGTGAATAACGTGTGTTAGCCCAGAAATGTCTAATCCTCTAGCAGCTACATCTGTTGCTATTAAGATATTCACTTTTCCGTTTTTAAAGTCATCTAATGCTTTTTTACGTTCCTCTTTTTTCATCTCTGAATGTAAGGAAACGATAGGTGCATCTCGGTAGGAGAGCTTATAGTCCTTCATAAGCAACTGATCTAAGCTATTCACAAATGCTAATCCTCTCATACCTGGTAAGTGAGATAGCTTTCGTAAAAGCTCTGTTTTGTCTCTAGTCTCTGTTTTAACAAAGCTATGAATAACTTCTCCCTTGGCTGGTACTTCCTCTGCAGTCACATGAATTCGAACTGGCTCCTTCATCATACGCTCTGCAACTAGCTCTATTTCTTCCGTAATAGTGGCAGATGTTACAACAAGCTGTCTTTCAACAGTAGCATCTATTAATCCCTTTACAGTTGTACGATGCTCTCTGCTTAGTAGCTGATCTCCTTCGTCTAATACGATTGTATTAATTTCGTGCATTTTCAGCTTTTTCACTTTCACAAGCTCTTGCAGTCTACCCGGTGTCCCAACTACTATATTGGGTTTTTTCTTTAATCCTTCAATTTGTCGGTTAATATTCGCACCGCCAATTAATTGAGCCACAGAGACGCCTGTACCTGAAGCCCATTCTCTAAATACTTCTACAATTTGCATCCCTAATTCTTGTGAAGGGACTACAACTAATGCTTGTATCTGTTTCTTAGAAGGATCTACCTTTTGTAGTAAGGGAAGAACGTAAGCTAGTGTCTTCCCTGTACCCGTCGGGGATTCTGCTACTATATCTGAACCGTTAAGCATATGTGGGATTAGTTGGGTTTGGATAGGCATTTCAAATGCAAATTCGGCCTCTGCCCATTTTTTTTGTAATGTTTCATTTAATTGTTCTATAACTGTCAAGTTTTTCTCCACCTCATCTGTGTTTGAATCAAGTGTACCACATTTTTATTATCGACCATTAGCCATATAAGTAGATAAAAGCAATTAAAAAAAGTGCCTTTTAATAGGCACTAATTTGTTTGTTTCTCATCATTTATATATTGCTTCATTAATTGATAAAAATTCAGTTCATATAATTGTTTTCCATCAATTTTAAAAACACCTTTATTTACTAAATCTTCTATAATATTATCTCTTCTTTTTTCTGTTTGTGTATCCTTCTGTATCATCATTCTTGGATGTCTCCTTGTTTTATACTGTCCGATTCATATTTACCCATGTCGGAACTTTTATAAACTCGTAGGTTGATTTTTTTTGAACACCCTACAAAAAGCAGGAAACTTCCTTCTAATAATTATATAAAGAATATACCCTATTAATGCTCCTAAGCTATTTAACCAAAGGTCATCTACGTCGCTGCTCCTGTGTTGGGGAATCTGAACGATTTCTATAAAAAGCGAGATAAGAAATCCGATTAGGACTGGGAAGGGGAAAATTTCCATACGTCTAAATAGAAGTGGAAATAGAAAACCAATTGGTATAAACAGAGCTATATTCCCAAGGAAGTTAATATAAAAGGGCTCCCAATATCCCAAGTAAATAATAGCGTTCCAAGTTTCCTCTATTACTCGAAACAATTCTAAGTTAATACTATGCACATATGCTTGCTCCTCTTCAGGCTTAGGAACAATTGTCTGCGAAAACAATCCCACTAATACTGCAATAAGAAATAGCACGCCAAGCTCGTATAACCCTTCCCTTAAATGAAAACCGCGTCTCTTCCATCGAATGAGTCGCCAAATAAGCAGGACCGGCAAAAAAATCATAATAGCATAAAGCATCTCATCTAAATAATCTATAATCACTGGCATCTAATCACCTTCCAATAACTCTTTTAAAAATTTTTCCCGGTGATCTAGAAAATATTTAGTTGTTTGATAATGTGCTGTTTGTTCATATTCCACTTCTTTAATATGTCCGTCATCAAAGCTAAGAATTGTTGCTTCTGGAAAGCCTAAAATTATCGGTGAATGCGTAGCAATGATAAATTGGCAATCCTCTTCTTGTATTAAGTCATGCATTATCTTTAAAAAGGCAAGCTGTCTTTGGGGAGAAAGTGCTGCTTCAGGTTCGTCCAATAAATAAATAGCTCTCCCATTAAAACGGTGCAAAAATAAGGATAAAAAAGATTCACCATGTGATTGCTCATGAAGTGACTTCCCACCATAGGATCCAATACTTTCACTTTCCGTTACGTGGGATGCAAATTGATAGAATGTCTCGGCTCGTAAAAAGAAGCCATTGGTCACCTTTGGCATCCAAGAGAGCTTTAGATACTTCCCTAACGCACTCTCGGCAGCATCCACTTCATAGTAATTATTTCTGCCTCCACCAGCTGTATTAAATTCACATTGATCTGCAATTGCTTCTAATAGAGTCGATTTTCCTGTGCCATTTTCACCTACAAAGAAGGTGACGTTATTGATCAATTCAAGTTCCCTAAAATTTTGGATTGTAGGTATAGTAAAAGGATATTCATCCCTTAGTATGTTTTCATCAGTTCTCATCATTACTTTTTTTAAAAACATACGAAACTCCTTTCATTCATATAATTACTATTATGTTTGAAAGGTTGTGAACAGTGGATTTTCCAGTTTCCGTTACAAACAAAAACATTACCCATTCAAAACCTAACATTTCTGTTAATTTTCCTCATATTACTAACTTACCTCATTCTTTAACAGAAAAAAAGATTAATGGAGATATTGTTTCGCTTTTAAATAATATGCTTATTGAGCAAGGCTTTTATAATGAATTCTTAGAAGAGATGATCGGGACTTATGAAATTAAAACGAATGAGCGTAATATTTTAAGCTTAAGTCTTACTGTTTATTCCTTTACAGGCGGTGCTCATGGTTTAACTATTACTAAGTCCCTAACCTTCGATGTTATGACTGGAAAGCAATATTCATTAAAGGACTTGTTTAACCCAAATAGTAATTATGTAGAGAAGCTATCTCAAATTATTTCGATGAAAATAGAAGCTTGGGAGGTTCCTCTTTTGGAGGATTTTACTACTATCAGACCAGACCAGGATTACTATCTGGCCGATCATACTATCGTCATTTATTTTCAACTCTACGAGATTACCCCTTATGTATATGGATTTCCTTACTTTCCGATTCCTATTAAATCAATAGAAGATATTATTCGTACAGAAGGCCCGCTCAATACATTATTAACATTTTAGCTAACGCTAGTGACATATCTCCCTTTACTGAGGTAAAGTAATAAGTAAGTTAGTGGAGGGGGTACATAGATGAAGAAAAAAGCTGTATTTTTTGATTTGGACGACACCTTACTATGGGACAAGAAAAGCGTAGAAACGGCTTTTCAGAAAACCTGTGATTATGCTGCTGCAAAGGCTAGCGTAAATTCCAAAGAGCTCGAAAAATCCGTTCGTGACTCGGCAAGCCAGTTATATGATTCATATGAAACACGTCCATTCACCCAAATGATTGGTATTAATCCTTTTGAGGGACTATGGGGCACATTTGATGATCCAGGGGAAGATTTTCAAAAGATGAAGCTACTAATCGCTGACTATCAACAACATGCATGGACACAAGGCTTACAAAAGCTTGGCGTCGAGGACGAGACCCTTGGAAAGGAACTAGCAAGTTATTTTCCACGTATGCGCAAGGAAAATCCTTTTGTATATGAAGAAACATTTGAAGTACTAGACAAATTAAAGAATAACTATACGCTACTACTAATGACAAATGGCTCGCCAAGCCTGCAAAACACAAAGCTTGAAATTACTCCAGAAATTTCACCATACTTTGATCATATTATAATCTCTGGGGCATTCGGAAAAGGAAAACCAGATCCATCTATTTTTGAGCATGCCCTTGAGCTTGTTTCAGTTAGCAAGGAAGAAGTATTAATGGTTGGAGACAATTTAATGACCGATATCCTTGGAGCATCTCGTGCGGGTATTCAATCCGTATGGATCAATCGAGAAGCTAAGCCGGTATCGGAGGAAGTTCAGCCTACGTATACTATTAAAAGTTTACATGATCTACTTAATATATTAGAACAATAATTATATAATTTTAAATTAGGCAAGAATGCTGTTAAATCAGCACTCTTGCCTTTTAATAGTTTGCTTATATAATGCTACTATAGAAAATTATTTCAGAATACTCCACTCGTTTATTTTCAGGTAAACCTTTGAATTGGATATTTATGTTAAAATAAGAATTATGGTCATAAAAAGAGTATATCCTCTAAAGGGAGAAGGATATTATTTTGAAGAAGATAGTTGGAGCTGTAGTACTTACTTTTACATTGCCAATCGTTGCATTTGTAATATTTATTTATTATGTTTTATACACTTGGGAAATGGAAAACCAAGGAGAGTTTAGAGATTATGATAAAGGAGTTACTATAGAGGTTAATAATTTGAGTAATCAAGATCTCTCTAATTTAATTTTTTCATATAGTGCCACTTTGGGAGTCTTTGAAGAAGTCGGGACGATAAAAAGTCTTAAAGCTGGAGAGTCAGCCCAAATTACTGGAAGCAGCAAAGAGATTAAATCAAGTGATACAAGCTTGTATTTGCATTACTACTTTGATAACGGTGGAAAAGCGGAAGAGAGTTTAGCTTATTATAATACAAGGGAACCATCAAAAGCAGTAGTTGTTTTAACGATACATGAAGTAGAACCCATTGGATTTTTAAAGTTCGAATTTAGCGGATACAATGGCTGGTCGCGATATGGTCCCATTAAAGTTAACTATGAATAAATCAAGTTAAGATGAAATTTTTCAAGTAAAAATCTTAGGTATTTTGCGGAAAAACTTCACAGGAGGTAATTAAATGGATGCTTTGATGTTAGAAGGATGGACTCCTATATTGCTTTGCGGCATTGTGTTTGCAATTGGTATGTTCATAATATCTCGTAAAGTTTCAAGAAAATCTTTATTTTCTACTTCTACTGTATTAAGTATGATGTGCATTGGGGTAATTATTTTTAGCGTAATTGGAGTTGGTGGTTGGGAAGGTATGGGAATCGGCTTATTTACAATCAGTATATTAATAGGAATATGGGTAGGTACTGGCATTGGATTTATTTCAAGGAGTTCAAATTAATAAAGTAGAATTTATTCGCCTCCCTCTCTCGTGTGGTGAGCAATAAGCCTTAACCCATCGTTTACGTCGATGGCCTCTCTAGACTTATTGCCCCTTCTATTTGGAATGTCACTTTGCAGCTTGGAACAGCACCATTTATTCAAACTCGATTTGTATCATCACTATCTCTGAGCGTGTACCAATCCGAATCGGCGGACCCCAAAAGCCAAAACCGGATGTCACAACAGAATGCATCGTTTCCTTTTGCAGATGTCCCCAATCATTTTCATAAATAGCACTAGTAATTAAATTGCCTGGGAAGACTTGTTCCCCATGCGTATGACCTGACACCATCAAGTCAATGCCTTGCTGCTGTGCAATATCAAGCTCATATGGCTGGTGATCCAATAAAATAGTTGGATTTGAAAGGTTCACATCATCCATCAGTGAATCTAAAGGTAACCTGTCCTTGTCGATGCGGTCTTTTCGACCAATGAGCGTAAATTTCCCTTGAACCTCTACTATATCATCGTAAAGTATATTGATTCCGCTGTTCTCCAATGCATCTATTAGTTCCTGCATGGTACCGTCATGCCTATCATGATTGCCAAGCGATGCATAAACTCCGTAAGGTGCATCAAGCTTAGATAATATCTGATCTATTCTCTGATCAAAAAATGGTTGAATATCATCATCAAAGAGATCACCAGGTAGTAAGATTATATCTGGATTGAGTGCATTGATTTCCTTAACTAACCGCTCAGCGTGACTTTTACCAGACAGCAAACCAAAGTGTGTATCTGCTGCCAATGCAATATGAAGACCATCCAGATTTGAGGAGCCTTTAGCTATCTTAATATCATAGCTACGAACAATGGGACTGTATGCGTTATATGTGCCGTATGCAAGAAAAAAAACAACTAGACCCAAAGTGACGAAACCTGCCCACTTTTGTGTACTGTGTCTCGGTAGCCTGGTATAACGTAATAGGATAACTGTTATATGAGCAAGAGGAACTAATAGCAACAGTAAATAAAAGCAGGCCATCCAGTAAGCACCCACAATATTTATAAAGGTGATTCCCGATGTAAAACCGACAATTAAAGAGCTGGCTGCCAGTACTACGATGAAGCTGTAAAGTAATTTGAAGCGGCGACTTGACGATTCCGGACGGAGCCAGCGATATCCCCGCCAGCCAATATAATAGACTAGACCGCCATAAAGCAGCAATGTGATGATGATAATTAGGATGACCATATGTATGAGCTAGACTCCTTTTTATTATGTCAGATTTAGAACTTATCTCCTCTATGAAATAGAGTATATACCCAAGAAGGCAAGTTTAATATTCCTTGTGAGAAAGTTAGTTTGAGGCAGACCTTCAACACGTATAATAATTTTAACATAAATATCCAATAAAAAATCACCTCTCTAGAAGACCTCGAGAGATGATTTTTCAATTTTAAACTAAGCTTTTAAATTTTCACTTATAAATCTATAGGTGTTGCATCGAATATATCTGCTAGTCCTTTTAGTTTCTCAATGCCTTTACCCTCTATATGCTTGTCGATTGTAAGCATCATGATTGCATCACCGCCTACTTCAGAGCGTCCCACCTGCATCGTTGCAATATTCACGCCTTCCTCTGCAAGCAGCATACCTACACGCCCAATTGCACCTGGTTGGTCTTTATGACGAATAAATAGTAAATATCCGTTAGGGACCACATCTACGATAAAGTCATCCACTCGAACGATTCGTCCGCCCAGTCCATTCAATAATGTACCAGACACTTTTCGTGATTCAGTAGCAGTTTTTACTTCCACTGTAATTAGACTTGTAAATCCTTTAGAGTTTGTCGTTTTTAATTCATTAATAGAAATGCCAAGACGATCAGCAAGGAATTTTGCGTTCACATCGTTTACAGACTCGCCTAACTTGCTTTTTAGGAAGCCCTTAACTGCGTTTCGAGATAATGGGCGTGTATCAAAATTAGAAAGCTCGCCAGCGTAGGTAATATTTATTTCTTCTGGAGGTCCCTCCACTAAATCGCTCAAGAAGGATCCAAGCTGTTCGACCAGGTTGAAATATGGTTCAATTTTTGCCAATATGTCCTTCGGTACTGAAGAAAGGTTAACTGGATTTTTTACGACTCCTTCTGTTAAAAAGCTCACTACATCGTATGACACGTCAATCGCTACTATTTCTTGTGCTTCTACTGTGCTAGCCCCTAAATGTGGGGTAGCAATAACCTGTGGCAATGTTAACAGCTTATGCTCTACGAATGGCTCTTCTTCAAACACATCTAGTGCCGCCCCAGCCACCTTACCAGAAAGAATCGCATCATATAAAGCATCCTCATCGATAATTCCGCCGCGGGCACAGTTAATGATTTGTACACCGTCCTTCATTTTTTCAAATGCGTCCTTATTAATTAAGTGGCGTGTTTCTTTAAGTAAAGGAGTATGTATAGTGATGAAATCTGCTGCTTTAATAACATCCTCCACTGTACCAAATTGTACGCCAAGCTTTTCTGCTTTTTCAGGGGTTAAGAAAGGATCGTAGGCAATTACGTTCATTCGTTGACCCTTTGCACGAACTGCAACCTCTTGACCGATTCGACCAAATCCAACGACACCCAATGTTTTATTCTTTACCTCTACTCCAATATACGTTTTGCGATCCCATTTTTTATTTTTTAAGGAATGGAATGCTTGGGGAATTTTTCGAGCAAGCGACATTAACATTGCAATAGTATGCTCAGCAGCAGAGTTGGTGTTGCCATCCGGTGCATTAACAACAATGATTCCACGCTCTGTTGCTGCAGGAAGATCAATATTATCTACTCCAACTCCAGCTCTGCCTATGATTTTTAGGTTCGTTGCCTTTTCAATAATTTCTCGAGTGACCTGAGTTTGACTTCGCACAAGCAAAGCATCGAATTCTCCAATTTTTTCTGCAAGTTGATCAGGGGTTAAATCTGTATCTACTACTATATTAAATCCCTCTGCCTCCCTTAAAGGGAAAATACCATCCTCGCTAAGTGGGTCGCTAATTAGTATATTGTAAGTCATCATTCATCTGCTCCTTCTCATTAAGTTTTACTTATGCTAAATAAACTCGTTGCGCCGCTGCTGTTCCTTTTCCAAGCTCAATATCTTTACCTATTTTTTTTAGAGCTATCTCTATCGCACTAATGATCTGCAGCTGATCTGCTGGAGAGCAATAGCCCATATGCCCAATTCGGAAGATTTTGCCCGTTAAATGCTGTTGGCCGCCTGCTATGGATATCGCGAATTCATTCTTCAGAATTTTACGGAACTCTTCTGCATCAAAATCCTCTGGCTGAACAGCTGTAACAGTTGGGGAAGCATCCTTATCTGTTGTCAGTAATGGAATGTCTAGTGCTTTAAACGCTGCACGAGTCATATTTTTCATTAGCTCATGGCGAGCATATACGTTTTCAAGACCTTCTGTCTCCAATAAGTTCAGCACCTGCTCAAGTCCAAATAATAATGACAAGGCGGGAGTAAACGGTGTAGTATCTTTTAGTAAATTATCTCTATATTTTTTTAGGTTCAAATAAAATCTAGGCTGATCGTTTTCTTCGATCACTTTCCAAGCTTTTGCACTAGCAGCGACGAACGTTAAACCTGCAGGAAGCATGAATGCCTTCTGAGAACCAGTGACCATTACATCGATTCCCCACTCATCCATTTTCGTTTCTACTCCTGCCACACATGAAACTCCATCTACTACGATTAAAGCCTCTGACACCTCTTGTACGGCTAAAGCTAGCTGATCAATTGGATTTAAAACTCCAGTGGATGTCTCACAATAAGTAGAAAATACTGCTTTTACTTGTGGATGCTTTACTAGAAATGCCTTAACTTCTTGTGGATCTAATGCCTTGCCCCATTCAGTACTTAATACGTGTGTTTTAATATGATAGGCCTCACAAATCTTAGTGAAACGATCTCCAAACGCACCTGTTACTACAACAAGCACTTCTTCCCCTGGCTTTACGACATTCACAACTGCCGTTTCTAAACCTGCAGTCCCACTCCCAGCAATAATGGCAACCTCTTGGTCTGTACCAAACACTTTCTTCAACCCAGGGGTAATACGCTTAAGCATATCTGAGGTTTCTTTTCCTCTATGACCAATCATTGATTGATTCATCGCTCGTTGCACACTCGGTGGAATTGGACTTGGTCCTGGAATACGTAAAATGGTTTGATCTTGAAGCATACAAATCTCCTCCTTATTTTGGAAAAACAAAAAAGCCCTTCGTCCCCTACATTAATGTAAGGGGCGAAGAGCTAAAATAACTCACGCGGTACCACCCAAATTTACTGCAAACATACTGCAGCCTCTTAAGTCACATGCTTAACGCGCATTCACGGATGAGCCTACTGACTTCAGCCCACCGATTCAAGAGTGCTACCTCACATACGAAACCACTGATTTGCACCAACCATCAGCTCTCTGTAGATTTACAAAATGTAAAGCTTATCTCTGTCAAAATCGTTTATCACTTATTGAATTATCCCTATCATACGCAGGATATTTTTAGTTGTCAATATAGTTTGAAAACTTGAAAACGCTATCATTTTATTACATCGTATATAAACGTTGATATTATGCTATTTTAAAAAATTAAAAATATTTATTATTCGTATATAAAATGATTAAAGATGGACAATCCGTTGTTTTATTTAATTAATTAACCTAATTACGAACAATAATATAATTAATCACAGAATCATACACTTATATGAAATATTTTTTATTAAATATTGACTAACGTATTGACGAATATGATTAATATTTGTACACTGTATAAAATCATTTGTTTTTCCCATAAATACAATTAATCGAAAATAGTAAGGATTTGATGAGATGATCGTAAGTAAATTTGGAGGAACATCGGTAGCGAGCGCAGAACAAATTAAAAAGGTTGCTGAAATCGTAAAGGCTAATTCTAAAAGAAAATACGTAGTCGTTTCAGCACCAGGCAAACGTTTTGAACAAGATAAAAAAGTGACCGATTTATTAATAAACCTAGGCAACGCTGCCTTACATGGTGAAAATGTAGAGCCTTGCCTTGATGCTGTGTTAGATCGCTACAAGGAAATTGCTCTGGGCTTAGACTTAGATTTACTCATTTGTGATGTAATTGAAGAGGATTTACGTTCAAGGCTATCTATGAAACAAGAAAATCATAGTTTATTTATGGATTCCTTAAAAGCGAGCGGAGAGGATAATAATGCGAAGCTTATTTCTACTTATTTCACAAGCATCGGAATTCCAGCTAGATACATGTGTCCAAAGTCAGCAGGTCTGTTAATAAATGACTTACCCGAGCGGGCAATGGCACTCCCGGAGGCTTATAAAAACCTCCATACGAGTCTAAAAAATACTAGTGAAGTGATTGTTTTCCCTGGATTTTTTGGTTATACAAAAAAGGGCTTACTACGGACTTTTGATAGAGGTGGATCAGATATAACCGGATCCATATTAGCAGCCTCTATTCAAGCTGAGCTTTACGAAAACTTTACCGACGTGGATTCTGTTTTTTGTGCAAATCCGAAGGTAGTTAACTGTCCTGTGGAAATCGAGGAAATCACATACCGAGAAATGCGCGAGCTTTCGTATGCCGGTTTCTCTGTATTCCACGACGAAGCATTAATGCCGGTATACAAGGCTAAAATTCCGGTATGCATTAAAAACACGAATAACCCCTCTGCACCTGGCACCAAGATTGTCTCATCCAGAAAAGTGAATCGAAGACCTATAACTGGGATTTCAGCTGATAGTGGATTCTCTATACTATACGTCAGTAAGTATTTGATGAACCGAGAGATCGGTTTTGGTCGCAAGCTACTTCAAATTCTAGAGGAAGAGCATATTTCCTATGAGCATACTCCTTCAGGTTTAGATGATATATCTGTGATTTTTCGAAGCCACCAGCTAACACCCGAAAAAGAGGACAGAATAGTAAAGAGGGTCAAGGAGGAATTACACGCAGAAGATGCCCATTTCCGACATGAGTTCTCCATGATTGTAGTCGTTGGAGAGGGCATGAACAATAGCACCGGCCTAGCAGCTAGAGCTGCCACAGCCATTGCTCGCACTGGAGCTAACATTGAAATGATTAACCAAGGATCGTCAGAAGTCAGCCTTTCCTTTGGTGTTCATCAAAGCAATGAAAACAAAATTCTCCGAGAACTCTATCAGGAGTTTTTTGCTCCTGTGATAGTATGATGCAACTTCCTTAGGAATTCCATAAGCCTCAGAAATTTTACCATTCGTAAAATTTTCTGAGACTTTTTTTATTATGACTATGTTAAAGATATGGTTAGATTTTTGTAGGGCAGAATTGTGTTAAATGTTACATTTAAACTCACGTGAGAAGGTAGTTTAAGAAGGAATCTAGTTAGAAATAGAGAATATAAAGGTATGTGACATCTATAAGGGGTGGGTATAGTGACTCAAAACGAATATGAGTGGGTTAGACAGACTCGAATGACACTTCTTGACTTTTGTAGTGAACTAGATCCAAGTGACTTTACTCAAGAAAATAACTTTGGTTGGCAAAGTGTAAGAGACACGCTGGTTCACATAGCAGACTGTTATCATGCTTGGCTTGGCTCATTTGTTTTATTGAAAACAAAGAAACCTCTCACTTCAAAGGAAAAACTGTTGGAACTCGGTTGGAATGAAATAAAAGTACACTTTGAACAAGTAGATTCTTATGTAAATGAGGTATTTGAAGTATTCGCACAACAAATGGATAAGCCGATAAAGAGGCAGATTCCTTGGAGAGAAGAAGGAGAACCGATATCAATGACACCTCGTAAATTGCTCATGCATACAATCACTCATGAATTCCATCACAAAGGACAGATTATGGCTATGGCACGCCAGATGGGTTATGAACCTCCTAATACAGATGTGTTAGGAACAGTAGATTAAGGTGATTATACGTAGTACTTTCTAAAGTATGCTTTAGAAAACATGACCCACATTACGGTTGTCTGTTGTTATATTCAAAACATTAACTTTGCTCCATTAAGAATCGTATCCAATATACAAATATAGATTTAGAGAAAAAACAAGTTACAGGGGTAATAAAATATGGCTATGTTAAAGGGGAGAGTTGATTTATAATGCAAAGAAATCTTAAATCAGAGAGTAGAATTGATTTCCGCCCCAGCCGGACGCTTTCCTCGGGGTGAGCGATAAGCCATCACCCATCGCTTACGCGCGTGGTTGTGATGTCTTATCTGTCTCACTCATCCCGTAGGAGTCGCCGTCTGGCGCTCCAATCAATAAACGGCGACAGCTTATCGATTGCTAAAATATTTACTCGCATAAACAAAGCTGAAAAACTGTCACCAACCCCAATTTCATCATCTATTTATGTTCTTAATAGCCATTTGAAAGTTCCTTTGTTTATGTTTACAGTCACTATAAAAAAAGAATTGTTAGTCAAAATCAACCAATAACTTTAACAAAGCTTTTTTATTTTAAAACAATGAATTAATTTTACCAGTGGAATGAGGCTACTCTTCAGAAGGTATCTGTAAAAGCGGAAATCAATATTATCTTGTTCTTTCTTGATTGAGCGTGTAGAGAATTAGAAATAACGTGATTAATATAATATGTAAAATATTAAATTAATGTTAAAAAATAGAGGAGGAGGTTAGAAAGTTTGTAACGTGGGTATTCAAGCAATAACACATTAAATAAAAACTAAAAAAACAGGAGGAATACACATGAACTTAAATTCAAACAGAAAGATTGAAATTGCTCGGACTGAGGAAGATATGTACGAAAAATTAGAACATCTGCAAAAACAGGGATATGAAGAGAGTGATATTCATGTAATTTCATCAGAGAGTACTCACTTGAATGCGTTAAATCGCTATTCGGATGTAACCACGCACGAAGCTGGCACATTCATAGACAAATTTAAATCGTGGTTTACAGGAGAATCTGCAATTGTAGAGGGACTAAAAAAGCTAGACTTAACTGAAGAGGAAGCAGAACAATATGCAAAAGAGGTAGCTTCAGGAAGTATTGTATTATATACAGACGCTGTGCCTGAAGGGGATTCCCTAGTAGCTAGCGCGAATGCTGAGGCAGCTGCAACCACTGACTATACAGATACAGTAGGAACAGATGTAGTGCAAAACCGATTTACGGAAGGAGAAGCACCAATCTCAGATTATGCTAAGGAAAATGGCTTTACTCCCTCTACAAATAATATGGTGAACGAAACGGATGGCCGTTTAGATGAGCAACAGGATAAATTTGTTAGAGGAGAAACCTTTGCTACAGACCCATTGCTTGTAAGAGATGAGAATCATGTAGGACATACCATGCAAGAGGACAAGTTAGTTCAGAACAAGCGACCGACCATTGAGGAGAGTATAACTGTAGAAGAAAAATCTTATGGGTCACAGTCTCCAGGATCAGATCCAAATTTAGGTCCAGCAGCTTTTGGAGACGATCAGACGGAATTGGACGAGGAAGAACGAAGAGTTAATCAACAGCAACAGGAAGAAAAACTAGAGCGTCAAAAAAAACTAGACGAGCATTCACCAGTCAATAGATTATATTAAACATAGAAACCCCCTCTATTTAGAGGGTTTTTCTATGTCTGAAGCTACTAGTATGAGATAATGGTAGCATACGAAAAATTAGAGGTGGTAAACATGGATTTTGTTGCAATAGATTTTGAAACTGCCAATAGTTTACGAACTAGTGCTTGTTCAGTTGGAATTGTAGTAGTAAGAAATGGTGAAATAATAGAAGAAGTTCAAACGCTTATTAATCCACTTAGTGAGTTTAATTATTACAATACAAAAATTCATGGAATTACAGATTACATGGTTCAGGATGCACCGACATTTCAAGAGTTTTGGCCGCAGCTAAAACCTTATATAGATCAACAAACGATTATAGCCCATAATGCAAGTTTCGATATTGGCGTACTAAAAGAATCGGTTAATAGATGCTACGAAGAACAACCTCAATTCCAATATGCTTGTTCTTATAGAATTGCTAAAAAAATATGGCCGGATTTGTACAACCATAAACTATCCACAGTAGCCAACTATTTAAGTATCCAATTCAAACATCATGATGCATTGGAGGATGCAAGAGCTGCAGCATTAATTACAATCGAAGCAATGAAAAAAACAAGAACGAGCTCATTAAAAGAAATGTCTCTTTTACACAAGATCAAAGTTAATAGTTCCCTTGATACTAAGAAAGCCCCTTCAAGAGTAAAAAAGAGCAAGGAAGACATGGCCCTTCCTTTTATAGTTCCAGACAATATTGAGAAAAATACTCGTCATCCATTTTATGGTGCAAATATTGTTTTTACAGGGAAAATGGATTCTATGACAAGATCGAATGCAGCTAAATATGCTGCTGACCGTGGAGCTACCTGTAAAGGGGCCGTAGACATAGATACAAACTTTTTAGTAGTTGGAGATCAAGCGCTTATGAAGTATGTAGAGGGTGTAAAAAGCTCCAAAATGCAAAAAGCTGAGGACTTAATCCAAAAGGGGATTCCTTTAGAAATAGTTGGAGAGCAGGATTTTTTAAGGTTAGTTAAACATTAAATATTATGATAAAAACAAAGGATGATTATAAAAGCCATCCTTTGTTTTTTTTATACATACACTAATTATTCTTTAATCATTTGGAGAGAGGTTGGATTTAGGGAAATATTAATGTAAGAAGAGAAGCTATATATATCGAGACTATTGCAGAGACTTTATGGTATTTATATAAAATCAAGAGATAGAAGGTTTAAAATGGTCGGTAAAAGTGTAAACGATAATAAAGTATAAATTTGGGGAGGGAAGAGAAACTAAGATAATAATGGAAGGGGATTAAATATTATGGACAATTCGATATCTTACGGAGACGATTATAAGTATATTCCAACGACATCTGTTGGTAGTGGTGTAGGTTTAGAGATTCTACCAGATGTCTTTTGTTACACCATTCAAATTGTAAACGTTTGTTTAGTAGGGAAGCCAGGTACAGATGATTTCGTTTTAGTAGACGCTGGAATGCCTCGATCTGCTGATAAGATTATAGAGATAGTGGAGGAACGTTTTGGTGAGAATAAAAAACCAAGGGCAATCATCTTAACACATGGACATTTTGATCATGTAGGAGCTATTAAAGAGCTAGTTGAAAAGTGGAATGTCCCTGTGTATGCTCATCCACTGGAACTTCCTTTTTTAACGGGAGCGCAGGATTACCCAGATCCGGATACTTCCGTAGAAGGAGGAATGGTTTCCAAAATGTCTGGGATGTTTCCTGTTAAAGCAATAGACCTGGGAGATCATGTACACTTCTTGCCAGAGGATGGCTCTGTTCCTTTTATGCCAGGTTTTAAGTGGTTTCATACTCCAGGTCATTCCCCAGGGCATGTTTCGCTATTTAGAAAAGAAGATGGACTATTGATTGCCGGTGATGCATTTGTTACGGTCAAACAAGAGTATTTATACAAGGTGTTTACACAAGAACAAGAAATAAGTGGACCCCCTCGTTATTTGACAACAAATTGGGAGGATGCAGAATACTCCGTAAAACTTCTAGATTCCTTGAAGCCTGATATAGCGGTAACTGGTCACGGACTTCCAATGCGCGATGAAATACTTAAAAGCAATCTTCATTTATTAGTTAGTGAATTTAAACGAATTGCCAAACCAAGCCACGGGAAATTTGTAGACAATGAATAAACATAAAAGAATCCTATCACCTTTGAAAAGGGATAGGATTCTTTTGGGAATGGGTATCATTTATACTTTTTTGCTGCTTGTACAGTTACTTTGATAGTAACAGATTTGTTACTATAAGTAGCTTTAATGGTAGTGCTTCCAGCAGATTTAGCCGTAATTACTCCTTCATTTACAGAAATGATATTTTTATCATAGCCACTATATTCTGCATCTGCAGTTACATCAATAGTAGAATTTTTCTTCCCTTTGTTATTTAACATAGCGGTAAGCTTAAATGTTGATGATTTATTAACATCTATTTTAATATGCTTTTTATCCACTTTTAGATTAAGGATTTTAGGCAGAGATGGTGGTGACTCTTGTTCCTTCAAGTCAACTTGAATAATAATTGGGTCGTGGTCAGAAGCACGTCCATGAATATCCATATAGTTAGCGTTGATATGAATCATATCCACTGCTGTTTTTTCTGCTAAATTATTTGTTATTAAAAGATGGTCTAAGACTTGGTTGTTCCCTTGATAGTAATAGGAGAATCGTTCACCTGCAGGAACCTTTTCTACCATATTAGTTAATATTCCACCCTTTAAAGCTGCTAATGCAGGAGTGAATTCAAAGTCATTCATATCTCCGGCCACTATCACCTTCAAGTTAGGGTCTTTTGCTTGTCCTGCTTTTACGAAATTGTTAATCATAGTCGCAATCTCGATTCGCTCAGCCTCTGAACCTAACAAAGGTGGCTGGTTTTTCCCGAATAAAGGTTGATCTCCACCCTTAGAATTTAAGTGAGTACCGATTACAACTACTTTTTCACCTTGGAACTCAAATTGTGCAGCAAGGGGCTTACGGGTATTTTCCAAAGGTAAGTCTAAAATACGTCCAGGATTTAAAGTGAGATTTCCTCCCTCATCCCAAGCAACCGAATCAGTTGAACTTCCTTTCGTACCCTCAGAAAGTGTTACCCTTTCCGGGTTGTATAGGTAGCCAACTCGAATATTTCCCCCAGGTTGTCCACCATCACGATTATATTCAGGCGCAATATCCGTCCATGCATACGCAGGTCCGCCTTCCTCCACAATGGCAGCAATTAACCGCTCATAGCTTGCAGAAGCATCGGAATTCCCAGAGTCAGTAGGACCGTCATTATCTTGAACTTCTACTAATGTAATAATATCTGGGGATTTCATATTTTCAACAAATGATCGTGCAATTTTTACAACCTTCTCGTTTGGTGTGCTTTCGATGTTAGCGGAGAAGTTCTCTATATTATAAGCAGCGACCGTCAGCTTCTCTTCGCTTGGAACGATCTCCGTTATCGTAATAGGCTTTTCAACACGAGTGATAGGAGGGAGCGATTCCTCATCAGTCCATAGCTTAAAGTTTCCAAAACCAAAGCCCATGACTCCGACAATCTCCTCTGTAAAATAATCACCAGATTTTGCATCATAGTTCTCATTATCGATTAATACTGTAATTCTTTCAGGGTTATAATCATCAGCAGAAATATTAATACCACCTAGAGCATTAAATGTAGTATTAACCGAGTTGCCAGCCACGACCACAATTTCACCATAATCTTGAGGTCCAACGACTTTTGCATTTGGTACAGCTAGGCGCATTAACTCCACGGATTCCCAAAAGTCTATTCCGTCCTCAAGAGGATCGAAGGAAGTCAGACCATCGTTATCAATAAGCTCTGTCGGAGGATGAATATCCTCTCCGATTACTAATGGTTCTGGTAGCTCTGCAGTTCCTGTTTTAAGTGTTTCAGTAGCTCTGATTCTAGTGATTGGTAGGTCATTTGCTTTCATGTCAGAATAGCCATCGTAATACCATTCCTCTACTGTCCCGGCAACTGTCACTAAGTCGCCAACCTTTAAACCATTAGAGCTTTTATTAACAATAATTGCTTCAGATGTATGGTGGTTATCATCTGAGTTGATATCCTGAATAACAAAATTAGCTGAATTATACAAGTGTGTTACTACACCAGTAATATTTTGTACAGTCGCACCTTCATAATCAGAAAAGTGACCTTGTCCTTGGATATCACGAATAGAAAGGTTCTGTGTTTTTAAAACGTTATACTTAAATGTAAAAATTTCAGAGGTAGTGTCCCCAATTGCGATTACTTTAATCGTTGTATCTTTTGTTAATGTAATTGGTTCGGTATATTTTGTACTTAATACCGTTGGGGCAGAGCCATCTAGTGTGTAATAAATGCTTGCTGTATCCCAAGGAGTCGTTAATGTAATTTCTGTTCCTTCTGATACGGTTCCAGGATAGATATTTGGATACACGGCAGGCTTGTTTACTTGCTCAAAGCTTTCTAAACCAAGTGTTTTAACTTGGTAAGTAGTGTTAAAAATGGATCCAATACCTGATACATTAATTAAATCACCATTTTTATATTGCTTAGTAAAGGTTTCATAATCAAGACCGTTGCGATTATCATTTCGAATAATGATGGATTCACCGTTTTCGTGTGTGGCAGTAAATTCAAAAGTTCCAAAATCATTAACCGCTGTTAAATTAGAAATCGTTACATTATTTAATAGTATTCTTTCGCCTTGTGTCTGTTCATTGACTCCAGCAGGTGTTATTTCTTGAACAGACGGTAAAGGGTTACCAGAAGAGAGCTTTTTTATAGTAGTAGGCTGAATTTGCAGCTCTCCACTATATGGGCTAACCTTACCTTCTAATTCAACGATATCCCCTGGATCTACATCAGCAGAGCTAGTATATGCATAGAGACCACCAGTTTCATCTTGAATATAGAAAGCTTTACCTCCCCAATAGCCAAGACCAGTTGTCACGGTTCCAGTCACACGTATCACTTTATTTTGGTCTGTAATAGCTCGTGCTTCTGCAATATTGTCTACTATTTCAACGTCAGTCGGCGGGGTCTCTCCTTCAGAAATTATAGTATAGGCACTTGCGCTTCTCATGCCAGGAACTGAGAAATAGGCAGCCAAAGTTCCGGTTACCGTAACTTCACTTTGGAACAAGCTTGGATTGTCTACTAAATTTAGTCCAGAACGTACAGTACCGGTCGGAAGCTGTACTGGGAGAATATTAGCTGGATCAGTCTCTTCCGGAGAATCAGCTAAGCCAATATTGGTTGCTACAGTAAAGGGTGCATCTTGGTCGTAAGATGTGCCAGACGATGCGGTACCTACTATATATCCTTGTACGGTTGCTGTTCCGGTATTGTTGCTAATTGCGTCTGCCACTGAAATAGGTTCAGCTGCTTCGACTTTGGATACAGAGAGAAAAGGAATAACCATGGAAACAATTAACAGTAGCGAAAGGAATATCTTGCTAACTGCACTTTTATCGCTCACTCTTTTTATCATACATTCACTCCTAGGAAAATATTTTAAGTTCAAAAGGAGTATAGCAGAGGATTATTGCAAAATTATTTAATTTCCATAAATTTTTAGTTTTTTTATTAAAAACAGTATAGAGGTAGGGGGAAGTGAGGAGAAAACTAGGATAATTGATTTACTTAAATGTAGTAGTAAATATCGGAGAGGTAGAAAGGATGCTGAATAATAAGTATTAGGAATATAAGCTTTTTAATAATATAGTAGAATCGATATCAGCTTAACAACTTCTTTTGGAGAGACAGGAGGAGAATCCAGGGAGAAAGGTGAGGCAGGTAAACAACATTAACTGCTCTAGTATGGACCGTTGGTTGCTTATTGCTCACCTCCTAAGAAGAGTTAGCCAATTTAGCAGGACCTGAAAAGGATCCTGCTACTTTAGCTAAACGATGGATTATTCAGACACCACAACAGGCTTTAATTTAACCAGAATCGAGTCAGTGTCTAAACCTTCTCGTTCGTGCTCCTCTACTGTCCAGTTGATAGAAAGAAGCTGCCTTAGAGTACTTAATTGTTGTGGGTTAAGCTCTAATAATTCAAACGTATTATCGACAATTTTATAATCCTGTTCCTCTAGTTTGTTGAATTTCATTTTAAGTAAGTTCTTTAACCCATTAAAAGTGATAAATTTGACGGAGTAGCCATTTTCCAAGAGCTCAATAAATTGTTGTTTATCTTGGCTATAAATATTAAGTAGTGCTTCATATTCGGTAGAAAAAGTCTCCTCCCAGGAACGACCATCCAAATTATTAAGTAGCTCCTGATTGGACACGCCATTACTTCGTAAGGATTCTAGTAAAACTGCTTCCATCATTGATAGTTTTATATATTTCATATTGTCACTCCCTAATGTGTTTATCTATTGCATTAAGTATATCAAAACAAATGAACAAACAAACCCCAGATTGATTTATACAATTTGGGGTTTATTAGTTATTTATTTAACTTCCATACTGCAAAGTTTAATCCTAAGGCAAAGGTTACCCATCCGATGTACGGTACCATTAATGCGCCGGCAGTAGTATCTTTCTTTTGGAATTCATATGCTGTCATGGCTATGGCACCTAATAAAATGGTCATTTCAATAAGTGCTGTTCCTCTAAGACCCCAACGGAAAAACAAGAAAGACCATAAGAAATTTAAACCTAGCTGTAAGTCATAGAGAGGAATTGCAGGTGATTCCTTATCCCCTTGTTGAACTTTTTGATCAGCTCGATATTTGGCTAGTCCCATCATTGCGTATAAGGACGTCCATACTATAGGGAAGACAGGAGCAGGGGGAGCGAAGGAAGGCTGTTTAAGCTTTTTGTATTTTTTTTGTGCATTACGATTGGCTAACCAGCCTGTAATAGAACCTCCTATAACAGGTACTAGAATGCTAATAGCTAGTTTTTTCTTATCTAACTCACCGTTTACTTTTAATACTTCCATTTGATTACCTCCTAAATAGTCTTATGTAAAAATTATTCCCTAATTACATTAGAATACGCTTAAATTTTGAAAATATTAGAGTTAATGGAATTATTAGAATATGATATGATAGGAGAATAATTAGGGGGAGACATAGCTCATGACAAGATTAAAAATCTTACATACGAATGATATACATAGTCAATTTGATAATTATAAAAAGATCGTTTCTTTAATTCGAAAGCATCGAGATGAAAATACGATTGTATTAGATGGAGGAGATTTTGCAGATTTTAAAAGCATCGAGCTACAGGGGACTAGGGGGATAGCGGCCCTCGAGCTACTAGAGGCTGGTGGTTATGATGCAATTACAATCGGTAACAACGAAATGTTCAACGGAGTCGATACGCTAGAACATATGGCTAGTAATAGCTCAATTCCTTTTATAAGTAACAATTTAGTGAAAAAAGATTTAACAGCTATAAAGGGAGTATGTAAGAGTACGATTCTAGAAAAGAACGGTTTGCGTCTCCTCATTACAGGCTCTTCCCCTGATATGGGAGTGTTTAACGAGGGTCTTGGCCTCTACATGAGTGATTATACGGTTGCTATCAAGGAAGAGATTCAAAGAAACAAAGGGAAATATGACGTATGTATTCTGTTAAGCCACGTGGGCACATTTGCAGATGAACCGTTAGCCAATGAAATAGAGGAAATTGATATTATCATATCAGCTCATGACCATAAACTATTCACTGAAGCGAAGTTAATTAATAATACGATTATGAATAGTGCTGGTAACTATGGGGAGTACCTAGGAATAGTTGAAATAGAAGTGACAAGAGGAAAGGTCGACCTAATCCACTCACAGACTATATCAACGAAAGAAATACAAGAGGACCCTCAGGTTATTTCAGTTTTAAAAGTGAATAAAACAAAGGCAGTTAACGTATTAAGTCGACCGCTATATACCTTAGAGAATCCTCTTTGGCACGATGTAGTGGAGGAGAATCCTATTAGTAATCTGATTGCTGATGGATTGAAGGATATGCTAAAGGCAGACATTGGACTTATTAACAGTGGTATTTGTAATGCAGGTATCTTCCATGAGATGTCTAGAAAAAAACTAATAGAAATTTGTCCTTCTCCCTTGAATCCTACTCTTTTTGAGATTCAAGGAAAACATATTCAGGAAGCACTGCAATCATCCTTAGATGCCCAGGTTTGCTTGGCCGAGGGTAGAGGTCCAGGTTTTAGGGGGAGATTTGTGGGCAGATTACACGTGTCTGGACTAAAAATTGAGCACGATGGTAAACATATTAAAACTATCTATTTAAAAGAGATTCCAATGGAAGATGAAAAATGGTATTTAGTTGCAAGCTCCGACTATTTACAAAGGGGATCAGGTTATCCTAGTCTGGCCATTAATCAAAACGAAACCTATTGGGCAGAAGAGATTAAGGATATCATTCAAATATATGGAGAAAAACCTGAGTTCATAAAATCTGCTTATCAAAATAGGTGGATGGAAGTAGCTAAAATAAGGGGATAAAATATGAAGCAAATGAAAATACGACAACGTGGTGTGACAATCGGAAAGCTACCAGTGGGCCCAAAAAATTGTATTACAGATGTAGAGGGTGTCCAAGTGGGTCATGTAACGCTTGATCATCAACTTCAAGAGGGTGAGCATGCTTGTACAGGAGTCACTGCTATACTTCCACATGGCGAAAACCTATTTCATCAAAAAGTTATCGGAGCTAGCTATATATTAAATGGCTTTGGTAAAACAACTGGTCTAGTGCAGGTGGATGAGTTAGGGGTGATTGAGGCTCCTATTATGCTCACCAATACATTTGGCGTCCCAGCGGTCACTCAAGGTACTTTGGCGTATATGCTAAAAGAAAATCCCGATATCGGGGTCTCTACTGGGACAATTAATATTGTGGTCGGAGAGTGTAACGATGGTAGGCTAAATTCTATACGTGAACTTCCAGTGGAACCTAAACATGCAATAGATGCAATCCAAAATGCTACTTCAGAGGCTTCTATAGAAGGAGCAGTTGGAGCTGGTAAAGGAATGATTTGTTTCGGTCACAAAGGAGGGATAGGATCATCCTCCAGGATAGTGTATGATACATCAAGCGATACCGCCTATACCATTGGGTGCATGGTGCTAAGTAACTTTGGAAAGAAAGAAGAGTTCCAGGCAGAACGGTATAAAGCAAAGGAAGATAGTTCCGTACCGTCGTATCCTACACCTGCAGATGGCTCCATAATAATTGTTTTAGCAACAGATGTACCTCTAGGAAATAGTCAGCTCAAGCGAGTGGCCAAGCGTTGTGGTATTGGCTTAGGAAGGACAGGGAGTCACTTTAGCAATGGAAGTGGCGATATTGTTATTGCATTTTCAACTGCTCATAAAATACCACATGTCTCCGAAAACAGCGTGGAACCAAGGAGTGTCCTAAGGGATGATCATGCTGTCATGAATGATCTGTTCCAAGCTGCAGCAGAAGTGACAGAGGAGGCGATTGTAAACTCCTTATCTCAAGCCGTTACTACAAAAGGACGTCTTGGTGAGACAGCGTACGCCTATCCATTTGAATAAAAGAAAAAGCGAAAGGAATCGAGGTAAATGGCTCGGTTCCTTTCACTCTTTAACATATAAACAGTCTGGGTTATTTAAACTCTAGTTTTACTTTGCCTTCTTCTAGAGCAAGCTTTGCATCAAACTTTTGACCATTTTCAGCTTCAAACCCCTTGATAGTGTTTGTTATTCCTTTTGTACAAAGCAGCTTGATTTGACTGGGAGTAATTTTTTTCTTTAAGAAAAATCCATTAAATGTTTGAGTACACCCATTTTTATAATTGGTACAGCCGTAAAAATTTTTACGTGCTACAATGGATCCTTGTCCACATTTAGGGCATGGAGCAATCGGTTCCTGCTTAAACTTTGCATATTTCGAACTTGGTTCTCTTGGAGGAAGCTTGATCGTAATGTTTTTGGTTTTAAGTTGGGTAGGTGTTTCATTAATCAGGCTATAGATAAACTTAGCTATGCTACCAAGAAAACGATCTTGAGAGCCTTCACCATTTCCTATTTTCCGTAGATAGTTTTCCCATTTAGCAGTCATAGAAGGGCTGGAGAGAAGGTTTCCTTCAATAGCCTGACAAAGAACACGCCCTTTATCAGTAATATAAACAATATTTTTGGTTACCTTTATATAGTTATGTCTTTTTAAGGTTTCAATAATCCCACTTCTCGTGGCCTCGGTTCCTAGACCTTCTACTTCCTTTAAAATCTCCGTTTCATCTTTATCTTCTATTAGCTTACCGCAGGTTTTCATCATTGCGATTAATTGACCCTCTGTATATGGTTTTGGAGGAGTTGTCTTGCCTTCTTTAATTTCAATCTTACTTGCTACTGATTCCTGCTCGGTTAAAGGAGGAAGCGTTGGTTCTTCTTTTTCCTTTTCATTAGATGACTGAATAAAAAGAGCCTTCCAGCCTTTGTCGACCTCTGTTTTGCCGGTTGTAAAGAATAGCAATCCGTTTACCTCAGTGGTAACCTTTGTTTCTGTATAAAGATAGTCCGTATGAAACATCCCGAGCGTCGTACGAATAATTTCCTCGTAAAGATTTCTCTCTATCGGTGACAGTCTGGCAAGTACAGATTGAGATGGAATCTTTTTAGTTGGGATAATAGCATAATGCTCCTGTACCTTTGAGCTATCCACATAACGTTTTTTTGGAGAGCGAGAGGCTATTGGGAACGGTTTATTGATTAGTTTTTGGTACTCATCCACTTGTCCGACGATATAGGCAAACTCATTTGGAGTAATGTGACGAGAATCAGTTCTAGGATAAGTGACTAACTTTTTTTCATATAGTCCCTGCATCGTTTTTAACACATCTGCTGGACTGATTTTCCACAATCTATTAGCTGTAGCCTGTAATGTCGATAATGAATGTAGCTGTGGCGGTGGAATTCTCTTGTCCTGTTTTACTACAGAGGTAATCACACCTGGCGAATTAGGCTGAATATCATGCTTAGCTAAAAGCGCTCGAATAATTTCCCTTTTAGGCTCTTTTGCTTTTGCTTTTCCCTTATAGCTTCCATGCTCTGCAGTAAATAATGCTTCTATTTCATAAAAGGGCTCTGAAACAAAGTTCTCGATTTCCATATGACGCTGATAAATCAAATATAGTGTAGGGGATTGAACGCGTCCTATGGGAAATACGTCTTGTATGCCTTGTTCCTTTAATAAAAGGGAGTATAGGCGAGAAGCATTCATACCAACAAGCCAATCACTGATTTGTCTAGCTTTTGCCTCTTCATACATGAGTAAGTCCTTTTGATTGTTCTGCAGGTTAGTAAAGCCTTTACGAACTTCATCTACTTCTAGTGAGTTAATCCATAAACGTTTAATCGTTTTCCCTCTAGCGCCTGTTTGGTTATAAATACTATAAAAGATATTAGAGCCTTCGCGGTCAACATCGCATGCATTAATGACTGTATCGGTAGATTTGATGAGTTTTTTCACGATCGTAAATTGCTTTGCTTTTCCTTTAGCTACTTGAAATTCATAGCGTTCAGGTAATATCGGAAGGCTAGCGAGTGACCATCTATTCCACTTAGGATCGTATGCTTTAGGTTCCTTCAATTCTACTAGATGCCCAATTCCCCAAGTAATAAAAGCTCCTTCGGGAAAGATAGGTGAGGGGAGAATTTCAATATAGCCTTCATGGCGTTTTACTGAAAAAGCGTCTGCATATGCCTTCGCTTGACTTGGCTTCTCAGCGAGTATGACTGGTTTCACATTTTCACCTCTTCAAGATTCATATATTTATTGTGCATTAAATTGGAGTAAAATACAAAGGGCTAACGTATCTTAAATTTTCAGTTGGGAGAAAGTTTAATTGACGTTGTTGATATTCTTTAACATTAACCTAATGAATTTTGCTATAATTATGACAATTAATATGGAGCTAGGATTGACTGCTCACTTGAGGGAATTGTAGTGAGGGGTTTTGATTAAGAAAAAGTTGGGGTTTTTGTTGCTTCAGCTATTTTTGAAGCTTCCTGAAAGAATGGGATAATATTGAGTGATTCAAGTAATTTTAAAGGATATTCTATTAGAGATTTTCAATTTTGGAGAATAGTAGGGAGCCTGGGCTTAGCGTCCATGTTTATATTCGGTTCTATGTATTCAGTTCAACCAATACTTCCGAGGTTTACGAAGGAGTTTGACGTTAAGGTTTCTTACTCTAGTATGATGATGTCCTTAACAACAGTTGGTCTTATAATTGGTTTAATCGTTTTAGGTTTTTTCTCTGATCGGATTGGCAGAACTAATTTCGTTAGATTTTCTATAATTGGCTCGGTGCTACCTTTTTTTCTTATGACTCTTTCGGATAATTTTGTGTGGATTATTATTTTACGATTTATCCAGGGCTTCCTACTTGCTGGAGTGCCAGCTGCAGCATTAGCCTATATAAGTGAGGAAATAGATAGGAAATTTTTGAGTGTAGCAACCGCCCTATATATATCCTGTAATGCTTTAGGAGGAATGATAGGGCGCGTCGTGACAGGTTATGCAACAGAGCATTTCTCTTGGGAGATAGCTTTTTATATTTTAGCGGTTAGTGGCATATTTGTTTTTATATTAGTGTTGGTTACTTTACCTAACTCAAGAAATTTCCAGCCTCAGGAAGCGAGCTTTAGAGATGATCTAGATGGCTTTGCTTATCATTTTAAAAATCCTTCCCTGCTGTTAATGTTCGGATTAGGAATTGTGCTTCAGCTTTCTTTTACTGGAATTTGGACATATATACCATTCCATCTGACTAATTCACCTTTTTCACTTTCAATTGATGCTGTTTCAAATATATTTTTCGCATATGGGCTTGGGGTAATTGGCTCCCCGTTAGCCAGCTGGATGGCAGGAAAAATAGGACAAAGAAAGGTCCTCATATCTGGAGTTTTTATGCTTAGTATGGGTATTTTACTTACAAACAGTAGTTCAGTTTGGATGATTGTAGTTGGCTTATGTGTAGTGTGCTTAGGGTTTTTTACAGCCCATTCCTTGGCTGCGTCCTCCGTTAGTAGAGAAGCGAGTCATCATAAAGGGAGTGCCTCCAGTCTATATCTCGTTTCCTACTATATAGGGGTAGGGGTGGGGAGTACCTTATTAGGACCGCTATGGGAGCGACTTGGATGGAGTGGACTTGTAACATTTACAGCCATAGTTCCTGTGATTTATGTAGTTTTTGTAATGCTCATACAATATTGGAACACTAAAAAACAGCCCCTTGTCTAACAAGGGGCTGTTTCTACTTCTTATTTAGGATCATGAGCAATAATTACTAATTTACCTTGATCTAATTCTTTTTCTGCAGCTTCTGCTTCTTGAGTGGTTAATCCTGCACCGCTCATTTTAGCTCGTAGTTCATCTCCACGTGAAGAGAACATATTCTTCATTGATTGAAGGAATCCCATCTCCTTCACTCCAACATCAGAAGTATCTAATGCGTCATTTACGTCGTCTGCACGATCTTTTGAATGTGCAAAAATATGAATATGGTCTTTATGGTACCCTTGAGTTTCTAATCGTTCGATTTCTTGCTTAGCCTGTACGGCATTTTCTACAGTTAATTTGACTGTCATATAAAATCCCTCCAGTATTTGTTCTCCTTCATACTTTACCCGTCCTAAATAAATTTAAACTAAATACAAAACGTATTATGTGAAACAATAAATGGTATTTGTTATGATGAAAGAAAAATAGAATGGAAGTTGCCGGATGGAAAACCAATCTAAACGAATAGAAAGTTTTAAGACTGCAATGGGAAATTACCCGACAGGAGTAACCGTGGTAACTGCTTTAGATCAACAAGGTAAGCCGATGGGAATGACTGTTAACTCCTTTGCCTCTGTCTCTTTGGATCCATTACTTGTTCTTTGGTCTATTGATAAAAAAGCGTTCTTATATGAAGAATTTTTAAAAGCGGACAAGTTTGTGGTGAACATATTAGCAGAGGATCAAAGTGACCTTTGTAATTTGTTCGCCAGCCGAGTGGAAGATCGTTTTTCTGGCTGTGAATGGCGAGCATCCGAATTAAATCAGCCGATATTAGCAAATAGTCTTTCTGTTTTAGAATGTACATTATTTAAACAAGTAGACGCTGGAGACCATACTATATTAATAGGAGAAGTTAAGGATATAAAGAATGAGGAAAAAAATCCTTTACTATACCACCGTCGCTTTGTCGGGGCTATTCCTAAAGAATTTTATAAATAAGTATTCGATGGCTAAGGAAGAAATAAATACGATATGTTAAAGGTAAGTTGGTTTTATAATACACATAAAAATGAGTTAGGATATTTTTTTCCTGACTCATTTTTTTATTAAGCTTTGTTAAAGTTATTGGTTGATTTTGACTAACCATTCTTTTTTATAGTTACT
>NZ_CALIED010000053.1:0-28013 GCF_938022135.1 uncultured Psychrobacillus sp. | reverse complement strand
CATTTGACCCCGAGGGGCAAGGCGGTGGAGCTAGACATCAATTTATCCACAGGTTTAGAACTTTATAGTTTCCTAAACAACTAAAAAGGCACTTTTGTTCAAATTGAACAGAAGTGCCTTCTAATTGTCTGGATAACCACATACGTTCGAGTTTCCAAACCCTTAATAAAATTACTAGATTTCATTTGACGACGCTCTTACTTCATTTCTTTAATCTGCCTTTAATATTAATTCAAAGCCATCCTTTATGTCGCCGTTAATCACCGTAGTGTGATAATTACCATTCGCCCAATCTCTTACCTGGCTATGGTACCACTCTGATTTAATGTGTCCACTTTGCCCTGGCCCTACAATGTGATAGGCCTTGGAGAGATCAGCTAAATCAGCTACAAATCTCCAGGATGCACCGTGATTTACGCTTCCGTCTTCTTTATAACCTGCTGCTTGAACGGTAATGTTAGATCCACCTATTGGTACTGGTTTAGGGTTTAAAAAGTAACCAAGTATAGGAGAGGCACCTGAAATTGGATGATCAAACGTTAATTGATGATAGTCTCCCCATTTCCATTTGGCTTCGTTTTTCCCAAAATCCTCTTCAATTTCATTTATTGCAATTGTGAAAGAATCGTAGACCCACTTATCTACTCCACCGTACTCCTCTAACCAAGCACTTGCTTCGCTTTTATACCCTTTCCGTAATAATTGATCTGAAATATTGCCCTTTCCAGGTAACATGGCATAAACGTCCTCAGGCATTTGCTCCTTAAACATTGTTTTTGGAAGCTGCTTCATCCATTTATGAAAAACTAATGGTGCTGACTGATCTTTATCATCAACATGATCCCATTTCTTTAACACATTTAGAACTTCATTATATTTATCATCGCTATCTTGCTTTTCTACCGACTCTACCATGGAAGCTAAAAATTCACGCGCATATAAATTTTTTTGATCCATCTGTAGTGTCATCATATCTTCCTTAGTTAACTCACTTTTACTTGCCAACACTTCAGCAATTCTTTCGTAACGATAAGATTGCGCCCAAAAATCAGTTATATGGTATAAATAGGACTCATCGACAACCTCATTATTTGCTGTTGCAATAAAACCTTCTTCAGGATTAACAACCTTAGGCAGTTCTGTATAAGGTACATAACCAGTCCAGCCAAATTCGTTAGAATCGCCCGGAACCGGAAGCTGTCCATCACCTGTTTTACGGACCGGTATCCTACCATTAGCTTTATAAGCGATTGTCCCATCCTTTGCGGCAAATACAAAGTTTTGTGCTGGAGCATGAAAGTCCTCTAAAGCACTCTCAAACTCCTCCCAACTAGAGGACTTATTCATTTTTAATATAGCCTGTAATTCTAAAGTAGGCTCTAACGCTGTCCACTGCATAGAAAATAATGCAGAAGGATCCTCTTCCTTGAAAAGCACATCAGAAATAATTGGTCCATGGCGTGTCACCAACACCTCAAATGGCACGTCCTCTTCTCCCTTTACTTTGATATTCGTTTTACGAATAGCTGCCTGTTCCCATTTACCCTCATACATAAATTTCGTGCGATCATCTGGGTTTGGTGTTTCAATATATAAGTCCTGTACATCGGGCCCAACATTTGTTACTCCCCATGCCACTTCTTCGTTATGTCCTAAAATAATACCAGGTATTCCGGCGAATATTACACCACTTACATTTTGACTCGGTGACTCTAAATGCATTTGATACCAAATCGACGGGGTGCTTAAACCCAAATGTGGATCATCTGCCAGAAGCGGCATTCCACTAGCAGTCTTTTCTCCACTAACAACCCAGTTATTACTTCCATTAAATTCATTAGGTAGAATAGCTGCATCAAATCTACCACTAACAGCAACTGGATTACTTAAATTTGCCTCAATAATAGAAGGTGCATCCTCTGGATAAATGATAAATAGTTCTTCCGCCTTTTCTTGCTCAAACTCATTAATTGCCCAATGGCGAAGTGCTAGGCTTGACCAATTTCCACCTAAATCATATGCCATAAATTTACCGACAGCCAAAGAGTCAATTGGAGACCATTCTCTCGGTTCATAGCCTAATAGTTTAAATTCATAACTGAGCTTTCCCTCTTCTATAGCATAATCAATGAATTCATTTACCCCTTCTGTATACCACTTCAAAACCTGCTTTGCTTCGTCACTATAGCCGGCGTAGGATTTCTCAGCTGCATCTCGAAGGCTAAAGGTTAAAAAGAATTTATCTGTATCTAATGCCCCTTTACCAACTACCTCTGCTAGTTGGCCGCTCGCCTGCCTCCTAGCTAAATCCATCTGAAATAAACGATCCTGTGCTTGCACAAATCCTTGAGCACGATAAAGATCTTCATCACTCTGAGCTTTAATATGAGGAACCCCATCCTGATCCCGTACAACCTGAACGTCTTCATTCAATACTTTTACTGCCAGCTCTCCTCGAATAATAGGCTTAGTGTTAGACAAAAAAACATTTAAGCCTACTACAACCACAATTACAATAGCCACTAGTATTCCTAATATCCAAAGAAGTACCTTCCTGCCTTTCTTCAAATAATTACCCCCTTTGTATTTCTATGTCATAATTCGACAAAACAAGGTAAACCCCTGCCCATCATTTTAAATTTCTTGGAATAGAGCCTGATACTTGAAGATAAAAAAAGCCCCATGAATAATGTATATTCATAGGACTAGATTTATATTATTTACTATTTTCCCCAACTATTTTAACTTCTAGTTCTAACTCAACCCCGAAGTTATCATGCACTGCTTTTTTCACCATTTCAATTGTATTTATATAATCTGTAGCAGTTGCATTATTCTTATTGACGATAAAACCTGCATGTTTAGTAGATACCTCTGCTCCACCAAAGCCCTTCCCTTGTAAACCACTATCCTGGATTAGCTTACCAGCAAAGTATCCAGGCGGTCGTTTAAACACACTTCCAGCAGAAGGATACTCTAATGGCTGCTTAGACTCTCGTTGGAAGGTTAAATCAGCAATTTTAGCATTTACTTCTTCTGGGTTTCCAGGCTTCAGCTCAAATTCAGCCGATAAGACATAGTAACCTTCTTTTGTAATTATGCTTTTACGATACTCTAACTCCAGCTCTTCCTTTGAAAGTACCAGTTTTTCACCTTCAGGAGTAAGAACAGTACACTGCAAAATTACATCCTTGATTTCTCCGCCATAAGCTCCTGCATTCATTGCCATTGCTCCACCAACTGTTCCAGGAATTCCACAAGCAAATTCCAAACCTGTCAACGATTCCTTTGCAGCGGCTTTGGAGACATCTATAATAGCAGCTCCACTTTCAGCATATACATGATTACCTTCAATAACAATTTTATCTAGTTTCTCTAAGCAAAGAACAACGCCACGTACTCCACCGTCTCTGACAACCATATTAGAACCATTACCTAACAATAACAGTGGGATATTGTTTTTATGAGTATAGTCAACTATAAAAGCTGCTTCTTGCTCGTTTTCAGGTGTAACAAATAAGTCAGCCATGCCACCCATGCGAGTCATCGTGTGTACATGAAGAGCTTCGTCTATTTTCACATTACTTGGATCTAGCTTTGTAATTAATTCTTTGTACCATACTTGTTTGTTCAAAAAAGACAATCCTTTCTTCTTTAACCTATCACCTTACATACTATGCGTTTACCTATATAAACTTTCAAGTGTCTTATTATAACCAATCCTTGGACCAGGTTTCAATCCCAGTTATAACTTCCTTAAGAGCCATACCTTTATCCGTTAAATTATACTCTACTCGAACTGGAACCTCAGAAAAAAGTGTTCTTTGAACAATCCCTTCTCTTTCCAATTCTTTTAATCGCTCGGACAACAAACGTCCACTTATAGGAAGAGAAGACTCTATCTCATTAAACCTCTTAGAACCGTCTAATAATTGATAAATAATTAAAGTTGTCCATCTTTTACCTAACAATTCCATTGCCTTGGAAAGTCGCGGACATAATGATAATTCCTTCATATTAATCACCTCTATCACTAAGTATTATACGCCTGTTCATATTTTTTGTAAAACCAAAGTAATTAAATTACTTGACGTAATTATATTATTAATTTATAGTTACTTACATAAAGTAACCAAAAGTTACTCTCAAACTATTATGTTTGAATTTGCTATTAAAAACAGAAATGTAGGAGGAAATGAAAATGACAAAATTTAATTTGGACGCTGCACATTCTAGTATCGATTTTTCTGTAAAACACATGATGGTATCTAAAGTAAAAGGTAGCTTTACTCACTTTACTGCTGATTTAGAGGGTACGGCCGAGGATTTAACTGGCGCATCTATCACTTTTAATATTGATGTTAATTCAATCAATACGAACCACGAGGATCGTGATAATCACTTACGTGGCGAGGATTTCTTTGATGCAGAGAAATACCCATCTATAACATTTGAGGCTACTGAAATTCAAAACACTGACATAGGCGAATACGATGTAACTGGTAACTTAACTATTAAAGATGTAACTAAGCCTGTGACTTTTGAAGTGGAATACGGTGGTAAAGGTAAAAATCCTTGGGGACAGGAAGTAGTTGCTTTCTCAGCGGAGACTAAGGTAAATCGTAAAGAGTTTGGCTTAGTTTGGAACCAGGCACTTGAAACAGGCGGCGTGTTAGTCGGCGAAGATATCAAAATTTCAGTAGAGTTAGAGTTAAATCCTGCTGAATAACTTTTAATATTAAAGGGCATTCCACTAAAAATGGAATGCCCTTTTCCTATTGCTATATGAAAACACTTACATTTTCACTTCAATAAATTAATTATTCTGAAATATATTATATACTTTATTCTAGTAAAGTTTTATGTTAATATATTGATTATTCTTTATTATCTGAAAGGACGGAAAATTATGCCACAAATGGTCGCTTTGGTTCTCGTTATCGCTATTTTATTTATTGGAGAATTAGTCTCCACTCGGACAAAGGCTTGGATCCCTTCTGTTTTCGTTTCAGCCGTCCTTTTTATCATTGGCTATTGGACTTTTTTCCCAAAAGAAATTGTATCTATAGCAGGAGTGCCACCCGTAGTTGCAACTATGATGATCTATTTGCTAATTACAAATATGGGGACACTTCTTTCTCTTAAACAGTTAAAGGAACAATGGAAAACTATTTTAATATCTTTAGCTGGAATTCTAGGTATAATTGTCGCACTATTCACAATTGGTATTCTATTATTTGATTTTGAAACAGTTGTTGTGGCGATTCCACCCTTGGTTGGTGGTGTTGTTTCTGCTTTAATCATGTCAGAAGGTGCCGCAAATGCAGGGCTCACTACTTTATCTGTGTTTGCCATCGTTATTTATGTCATGCAAGGATTTGCAGGGTATCCCCTCACGTCAATTGTTCTCAAGAAAGAAGGTAAGTATCTTTTAAACAAATTCCGTCAGGGAGAACTAACTATTGACGGAAATGTGGAAAATTCAACGGTGGATACAAAAGAAGAACTTAAAATGTTTAAAAAGCTACCTGCCAAATACAATACGGATTATTTCAAGCTATTTAGACTGGCCTTTGTCGGGTTCCTAGCCTATGGGGTTTCTACACTTTTAAACCCTATTATTGAAATTAGTCCCTTTGTTCTTTGCTTATTATTCGGTATTATCTCAGGAAGCATCGGTTTCTTAGAACGCAATGTACTTCAAAAGGCAAACAGCTTCGGTATTTGTATTCTAGTTTTAATGCTTTTTGTTTTCGACGCTTTAAAAAATGCAACTCCTTCTATGATTATGGAAATCCTATATCCGTTAGTCGGTACGATCATCTTAGGAGTAATTGGTATGTACATATTCTCATTCATCATCGGAAAGATATTAAAGGTAAGTAAAAACATGGCGTTTGCTGTTTCCTTAACTGCACTTTACGGTTTCCCTGCAGACTACATTATTACAAACGAAGTGATCAAGGCCTTAACCGAGGATGAGAAGGAACGAGAAGTTTTAACTAGCCACATGCTCCCACCAATGCTAGTTGGGGGATTCATTAGTGTAACCATTGTATCTGTTGTACTCGCTGGTATCTTCGTAGGATTCTTATAAGGAGTGATAGAATGATAGCCAATCAACTAAGAATAGAGCAGCATATCAACCTTTTAAGTCAATATACAGCTACCCCCAAAGCAGGGGTAACAAGATTAACTTATTCAAAAGAAGATTTGGAAGCTAGAAACTATATAAAAGACATGATGAGAAATTATAACTTAACTGTTTCAGAGGATGGCCTCGGGAATATTTTTGGAAAACTCGAAGGCCTCGACCCAAGTGCACCATCGGTTATAGTAGGCTCTCATTTTGACTCTGTACCAAACGGTGGAGCATACGATGGCGCGGCTGGCGTTGTAGTCGGGTTAGAAGTTGCCGCTTTATTTAAGGAACAGCAAATCCAGCCAGTTAACTCGCTGGAGGTCATTGCAATGGTCGAGGAGGAAGGCTCTCGCTTTGGCGGTGGGCTAATGGGCTCTAGAGGAATGATGGGGTTATTATCTGAAGATGATTTCCAATCCATCAAAGACAAAAACGGGGTTTCCGTAAAAGAAGCCATGACTAATATTGGTTTAGATTTTACTAAGGAAAAATACCGTGACCCGAAAACGATTAAAGCTTTTTTGGAGTTACATATTGAACAAGGTCCTATTTTAGAAGAAAAAAACATATCTATAGGTGTTGTGGATGCTATTGTTGGTCTAACTCAGCTAGAGGTTACTATTCAAGGAAGAGCCGGTCATGCAGGTACGACACCTATGGACAAAAGAGCTGACGCATTAGTCACAGCTGCACAAATCATTTCCGCATTTCCAAAGCTTGCTGAAGAAGTAGGACATGGGACCGTTATTACTACAGGACAATTAGAAGTTTTCCCTAACGGTTCTAATGTAATTCCAAGCAAAGTAATCTTTTCAGTAGATATACGTTCAGGAGAAGAGGAAAAAGTTCAGCAAGCAATTAATAAGGTAATGGCACTAATTGAATCTAAAAATAATTCGAACGTGCAAAGCATCGCTGAGCAGCTGCTTCACACGACGCCAAAGGTTATGGACAAAGAAGTTCACTCTCTTTTAACAGAGGCATGCGAGAAACTAGACATTTCCTATTGCCAGATTAGTAGTGGAGCAGGTCACGATGCCATGATTTTCTCTGATTATACTGCATGTGGGATGATCTTTATCCCTAGCAGGGATGGTCTAAGTCATTGCCCGGAAGAGTGGTCGGATACTAGGGACCTTGCTAAGGGAGCAACTATTTTATATGAAACAGTATTACGACTAACGGAGGGAACGGCATGATTAACACTCAAATTAAAGAATCCATAAAAAACAACAGTGAGGAGCTAACTGAATTACGTAGGAAATTGCATAGTGAGCCAGAATTATCTTTTGAAGAATTTAAAACTACAGAATTTATTTGTAACTATTTAGACAAGCTAGGTATTTCTTATCGTAAAACAGAGCCTACAGGAGTTATCGCAGAAATCTATGGCAAAACTGATGGAAAAACTGTGGCATTACGCGGCGACATGGATGCTCTATCGGTACAGCAGCTAAATAATGTGCCGTACGCATCTAAAATAGAAGGAAAAATGCACGCTTGTGGACACGATGCTCATACGTCTATGCTACTAATTGCTGCTAAGGCATTATCTGAAGTGAAGGACCAGCTGCCTGGAAAGGTTCGCTTGCTTTTCCAACCGGCAGAGGAAATTGCTCAAGGTGCTAAAGCTATGGTTGAACAAGGTGCTATGGAAGGTGTCGACAATGTATTCGGTATACATATTTGGTCACAAATGCCGACAAGTAAAGTATCCTGCACCCCTGGACCTTCATTTGCTGCAGCCGATCTTTTCACTGTAAAGTTCAAAGGACGCGGTGGGCATGGTGCTATTCCTGAAGCATGTATTGATGCTGCCCTTGTAGCCTCTTCCTTTGTGATGAACGTTCAAACGGTCGTTTCGCGCACTATCGATCCACAAAGTCCAGCGGTACTAACAATCGGAAAAATGATTGTTGGTACTAGGTTCAATGTTATTGCTGAAAATGCAGAAATTGAAGGAACAGTTCGTACGTTTCACCCCGAAACTCGTGATCATATGGAACAGAGCATTAAAGACTATGCGGAAAACGTGGCAGCCATTTACGGAGCAACAGCAGAAGTAGTTTATACTCGTGGAACAGATGCAGTAGATAATGAGGAAGAAAGCGCAAAGCTTGTTCAACAGGTAGCAAGCGAAGCATTTGGTTCTGACTCTGTATATGATGAAAAGCCTACTATGGGTGGAGAAGATTTCTCAGCGTTTTTAACAAAAGCCCCTGGAAGCTTTGCACTAGTAGGATGCGGAAACTCCGAAAAGGATACAGACTGGGCGCACCACCATGGTAACTTTAATATTGATGAAGATTCACTTGTAACAGGAGCAGAGCTTTATGCTCAATACGCTTGGGCCTACTTGAATAAATAACGTGATTTTTGAAAAGCTAATCCAAAGGATAATACAATCCTTAGATTAGCTTTTTCATTATCTAAAAAATTATCTATTTACCCCCTCTTAAGTCGCCTTCCATTAAAGAAAAACGTTAAGATATACGTCTATTTTTAAAATTTAACTCAATTGGAAACTATTTTCTGTATTTTTCGTATATACTAGGGAAAAAAGAAGAGGAGGTATTTAAATGGAAGATATAATTGGACTTTTTATTGGCCTTGTTGCTATAGTAATGGTCTTTTCGATTCCGTTAACGGCTATTTGGACAACCCATTTACGCAAAATGCAGTCCATGAAATCTAAGGTAATAAAGGATGAAATTGAACTAGAACGGCTAAAATACGACAATTTCCTATTAGAAACAGAAAAAATGCGATTAGATTTGCAAAACAAACAAGCTAGTCTTTTAGAAATGTCTGCAGACCCCCTAGTCGTAGAGTTGCAAAAAAGACCTAAGGCGGAGACTCAGGCTTTATAATAATCGTGCAGCTTTAGTTTGCACGATTTTTTTGGTATAAGAAATGGAGAAAGGAGTATTTAGCATGTCCTCTTCTACTAAAAATTTTTTCCAATTACTGAAAAGCTTAAGGTGGCCAGTTAAAATAGCAGTTTTAGCTATTGTCCTTTCCTTATTAAGCACGGTCATTAGTTTAGTAGTACCTTTAGTAACTAAAACACTAGTTGACTCATTGACCTCAACTAGCTTCAATTGGACACTTATCCTATTGTTATTGGCTGTATTTATATTGCAGGCCGTGTTCGGTGGTTTTTCCTACTACCTTTTGTCCTACATAGGAGAATTTGTCGTTGCTGATTTGAGAAACAAGCTATGGAGCAAGGTTCTTCATTTACCGATCCCCTACTATGACCGACATGAAAGCGGCGAAACAATGAGTCGTATCACTCAAGATACTTCTACATTAAAATCATTAATCACTGACCACTTAGTTAATTTTGTATCAGGTATCATAACGATCAATGGTTCAGTTATCATTTTATTTTTTATAGACTGGAAAATGACATTAATCATGCTTATAAGCGTTCCACTAAGTATGGCTATTATGATGCCTTTAGGTTCTATGATGCATAAGGTCGCGAAGGCAACCCAAAAAGAAATGGCCTCATTTTCTGGATTGCTAGGTAGAGTTCTATCTGAGATAAGACTAGTAAAATCTTACCGGGCAGAAGAAAATGAAACCGTTAGTGGCGGAGAGGCAATCCAAAGACTTTATCGGTATGGACTGAAGGAAGCCAAGATTCAATCATTCATATCCCCTTTTATGACCCTTATTATGATGGCTATCCTAGTTGTCATTTTAGGTTATGGAGGATTACAGGTCTCTAATGGTACACTCTCTGCTGGAGATCTTGTGGCAATTATCTTCTATTTAGTTCAAATAATTTTTCCCTTCGCTCAAATGGCAACATTCTTTACCTCCTTCCAAAAGGCTGTTGGAGCAACGGAACGAATTCAAGAAATATTTGCAATGGACAGTGAACCTGTTGAGGATCAATCATCAACAGCGTTGGAAGATGGGATAATTACTTTTAAAGACGTTCATTTTTCTTATGGAGAAAACAAAAAAATTATAAATGGAATTACGTTTGAAGCAAAGCCTGGTACAGTTACCGCCTTTGTAGGACCAAGCGGTGGAGGAAAAACTACTATCTTTTCGTTACTCGAGAGGTTTTACGAGCCTGACCATGGTTCAATTTATTTTAACGGATCTCCTATTCACGAACTACCTTTAAGGGATTGGCGTTCTAAAATGGGGTATGTATCACAGGAAAGCCCTTTGATGAGCGGTACTATCTTGTCTAATATGACTTATGGTATGACAAAAATCCCTTCGATGGAAAAGATTATAGAGGCTGCAAAAGCTGCAAATGCCTCGTCCTTTATAGAAGAGCTTCCTGACAAATACGATACGCTTGTGGGCGAACGAGGAATGAAGCTATCTGGCGGGCAAAGACAACGAATAGCAATTGCAAGAGCACTCTTACATGACCCTAAAATATTGTTATTAGATGAGGCTACCTCAAACTTAGATAGTGGATCAGAATCTTTTGTTCAAGAAGCACTAGAACGATTAATGAATGGTCGTACTACCTTAATCATCGCCCATCGATTGGCAACCATCATGCATGCAGACCAAATCTTCTTTATAGAGCAGGGAGAAATTACAGGCACCGGTACACATGAAGAATTACTAAGTAGTCATGAATTATATAAAGAGTTTACACAAGGACAAGGATTATCTTAGAATCTATCTGTCATATTTCTTTCTAATGTAGAATAAGATAACTTTAACCCTCTAAATTCACCTAAGAAAATGTAAACGCCAAGCGTAGTTTTTTGCTTATATAACAGGTTTCGGAATGTAAAATTTTAACTTTGAAGTTCCCAAAAGACTATTTTATCACTTTATGTTATTAGTAAAATAAATTCATGTTAATACCATTAAATTACAACTTTTAAAATATTCATAACTATCTTAGGAAAGTCACATACAAAAATGCCGTTTTTTTGATAGTTTTCAACAACCACTTTCATAATAATTCAATTCTATACTTTTTTCAGTTTTTTTATGCTATCTTTATTATAGTATCTGATTCCTATTTAAATCCTACTCGAGGGGGGTTGAATTAGGTGAATATAGGGCAGCTAATCAAATTAGAACGACAAAGACAAAACATGAAGCAGGAATATTTAGCTTCAGGTATTTGCGTTCCATCTTATCTAAGTAGAATAGAAAATGGGTTAGTTATCCCTAGTGAGGATGTACAGCAACACTTACTAAAACGATTAAATATTCCGAGTTATGCATTGAATTCAACCGGAAACGAAGAAAAGTTATTATACTTTAAAAACCTTTTTAAAAGTGTTATAAATTCTCGAGACAAAGAGAAAGCAAAAACTCTTTATCACGACCTCCATGTCTACATAGAAGATCATCCCTTCGAACCTAACAGGCTAACACTTCTTGTGATGGAGACACGATTGATGCTGATGCTGCCTGATTACTCAAATGAGGTAAAGTCTAATTTAACAATTCTTGAAGAATTTAAAAAAGAGATGAATACGGAACAGTTATTTTATCTTTCAACTATCCAAGGTATTTTAGCTTATTTGAATAATAATTTCCGAGAATCATCTGAAATATTTAATCAAATTTTTACTTTAATTAAGAGTTACCGGATGGAAGATTGGGAAATGGCAGAACTATATTATATATCTAGCCTCTCTTTTCTTTCTGAAGCAAGGTATATAATTTCAATTGATTATGTAAAAGCAGCACTCTCTTATTTTAATCAGGAAATCCTTATTGAACGATCAATAGAGTGTTTAATCATTTTGGGAATTGCTCAAAAAAGTACAGGAGTGCTCAAAGACGCCGTTATTACCTTTGAAAAAGCAAAAGATATTAGTTCTAAATTAGAGTCTTCAAAGTTTAATAGAAAAATTGAGCATAATTTAGGAGCTTGTCACTCTTTACTAAAAAATCATGATCAAGCACTTTTACATTTTCAAAATAGTTTAAAAGAAAGTTCTAATCCTCAAGATAATTTACTTACTATATTAAATATCTTGAAGGAGTACCATAAAATTTCAAATGTCGATAGCGCAATTTTTTGGTTAGAGAAAGGATTTCAGCTCTTAAAGCTGTTACCCAAAAGTTCCAGTGTTTTTTATTCTAACCATTTAGAAATCTATCAAGCCTTATTAGAGGATAAGAAAGAATTAGTCCCAATATTTAAAAAAGTATTAAAATATTTTGAGTTAAAAGAAGAATATAAGTATTGCTCTGTTTATTCTTTTGTTTTAGCAAAGAAGTTAGCAGAAGATAAACAGTATAAGCAAGCTACTATATATTATGATTTAGGTTTTAATTATCAACTTAAACAATTAAAAATTACTAGCTGGGAGGAATTATTATGAAAAAATTGTTACTTGGATTACTTTGTATTGCGGGACTATTATTAGTTACCGTTAATCAAACAGTAGATTATGCTTATGAAGTTAAACCAGAAATCACTTCAATCAAGCCTGGTTCTAAATTCCTTTAAAATAGTTAGTTAAAAGAGGATTGGACATAATATTTTATCATTACACTAAAAGGGAAATTGCACTTTGGATTTCTCTTTTTGTGTTTTATTTAGGAAAATATCCTACGAAATCTGTTCTCGTACTGATGTGACCATGAATACGATTATACTAGTTGCTCGGAGTGGAGGCGGCGACTCCTAGGGGACAAGCGCGTGGGAGAGACTACAGGCTCGACCCGTGCCCCCAGGAAAGCGTCCGCCGTAACGGAGAACAACGGCTACGAAGTAGGTATAAAAATAAAGCAGTTCAAATTTTACTTATCGTAAAATTTGAACTGCTTTTAATTTGAGGTAGGTTTTGTCCCACCATCCTATTTTATATTCTTTTCAATAAGTTCTATCTAGGTGAGCTGCTTCATCGAGGATTATATGGTGGCTGTAGACTTCTGCAAATTCTAATGATTCTTCAATTTTGTCAACCATTTCGAAAACATCAAGAATCATCACTAATTTTATTATTGTCTTTTCTCCAAAGGCATTGGTATAAGTGACGTCTTTAAAATGTTCCTTTACTAAACGATCTACATCTTCAAATCTAGGTGCTCGAACGATGTTGATGGTTTCTTCAAATGTTTTATTAGGCATAGATTCAGGCGAGGAAATATGTTCAAATAATAGTTTGACCGAAAACGTTCTCTCCATTCTTTTCACCTCAATTCCTTTTTTTTCTTATCTTAATTATTGAACATTCTTGTACTAAAAGCTACTTCTTTAAGTTGTGAAAGTCTCTATTGAAAATAGCTCTAAAACGCAAAAAAAATTAGCTACTTTCATACTAAGGTTTATATCTTTTGTTGTATAATTCGACTTATATTTCACTTTAGCCTCCTAAAGTTATTAGTTCTAAAATACTTTTAATTTTAAAAAACTCTGTAAGGCCATTGACAAGCCCCACAGAGTTTCTATTTTAAATATTAAATTGACTTTCATATAGGTCAGAATAGAACCCTTTTTTCTGTAGCAACTCCTGATGTGTTCCAGATTCAATTAGCGTCCCATGATGGATAACCAATATTCGATCAGCATTTTCTATCGTTTTTAAGCGATGAGCAATTACAAAGCTGGTTCGTCCTTCTGATAGCCTATTTAATCCTCGCTGAATCTCAATCTCTGTCTTCGTATCTATACTAGAAGTTGCTTCATCTAATATGAGAATGTCCGAATCCGCCAATATTACTCTAGCAATCGCTAGGAGCTGTCTCTGACCCTGACTAAGACTTGAGCCGCCGGAGGTGATGATGGTCTCATACTGATCTGGTAAGTGCTTGATGAAACTATGAGCAGATGCCATTTTGGCTGCAGCTACAACTTCCTCATCTGAAGCATTTAAACGTCCATAGCGAATATTCTCCATAATTGTTCCAGAAAACAAGAACGTATCTTGAAGCACGATTCCAATTTTTTCTCGAAGCTGGCTAATTTTATAGTTTTGAATGTTAACTCCATCTATTTGAATATTTCCAGAATCAATATCATAAAAGCGCATAAGTAGATTTATAATCGTCGTTTTGCCGGATCCAGTGGGACCAACTAATGCAACCTTCTCTCCTGCCTTTACTTGAAAGGTTACGTCCTTTAGGATAGGGGCTTCCTTTTCATATGAGAAGTTTACATGAGAAAATTGTACATCCCCCTTGAAGGATTTTATATCTAAAGCATTGTCCTTATCTTGCATGTCTGGTGATTCATCCATAATCTCAAATACCCTTTCAGCCCCTGCTATCGCAGATTGAAAAGTGTTAAGCAGGTTAGATAGTTGGTTAATCGGACGGAAGAATTGACGAGAATAGGTAACAAAAGCAGCAATAATTCCAACGGTCGCCATCTCTTGTACTGTCATCACTGCCCCTACTCCGATAATTAGCGCAAGTCCCAGATTATTGATGAAGTTATTGATTGGACCTAAAAATCCGGATACTGTATCAGCAGCCATGGCAGAGCCTCGCAGCCTTTCATTTACACTTGAAAATTTATTAAACGTATTCTCTTCTTGACCAAAAAGAGTAATAACCTCATTACCTGAGATTGCTTCTTCTATAAAACCATTTAACTCTCCTAAATCTCGCTGTCTTTTTATAAAGTTACTGCTGCTATATTTGATAATTTTTTTCGTAGTAAAAATGATAAGCGGAATGATTAGCAGTGATACGATCGCTAATATCCAGTTTAATGCAAACATTGCGATAGCCACTCCACTTACCATCAGAATGGAGGAAAATATTTGGATAACGCTTTGACTCAATGCATTATTTAAGCTCTCTATATCATTCGTCACACGACTCATAAGATCTCCATGGGTCCGTTTATCAAAAAATCGTAATGATAAGGTTTGGAATTTAATAAACAATTCCTGGCGCAGTGTTTGGATGGTTTTTAGCGACACTCGCACCATTAAAAATGTTTGTAGCCAAGTGAATATCGAAGATGCTGTATATACTAATGCTAAAAATATTAAGAAACGAAGAGTTCCATTTAAATCCTTAGGAATAATATAGTCATCAATTATGACTCCGATAAGGTATGGTGCAAGTAAATTTAGCAAGGTGGACACTATAACAAAGCCGCTTGCTGCAATGAGAGCTATTTTTTGTTTCTCTAAGTAACCCCATATTCTCTTAATGGTGCCTTTACTATCCTTTGCCTTTACCACAGGGCCTCCGAACCCTCTTGGACCTCGAGCCCTTCCCATGGCATTGGGTGGTTGAGTGGATGCTTTATTCATCTGAAAGGACCCCCTTCCCACTTTGCGTTTCATAAATCTCTTTATATACCTTACTAGTCTGCAGAAGCTCATCGTGTGAGCCAGTAGCTTCAATACGACCATCGTCAATGACTAATATTTGGTCGGCATCAATGATAGAAGATACTTTAGAAGAAATGATAAACACCGTTGCTTCTCCGTACTGTTCTTTTAAAGTCTTTTGTATCGCTGCTTCAGACAACGCATCTACGGCAGATGTAGAATCATCAAAAACTAGAATCTTAGGCTGGCGAATAAAGGCCCGCGCCATGGATAAGCGTTGCTTCTGCCCTCCGGATAAATTGGTTGCACCCTGCATCAGCTCATGTTCAAATTCTTGCTCCAGTTTCTCGATAAACTCGTAGGCTACTGCCGAGCGAGCTGCATTTTCCATCTGTCTTATATCTGCATTTTCATTTCCATAGCGTAAGTTTTCCTCGATGGTACCAGAGAACAAGGTAGCCTTTTGAGGGACAAATCCGATTAGACTTCGTAACTCTTTTAAAGGATATTCCTTAATATCTTTACCACCTATTCGAATCATTCCCGTGTCTGGGTCATATAACCGAGAGATTAGCTTTACTAGGGTAGACTTACCGCTGCCTGTTGATCCAATTATGCCTATTGTATCTCCAGGATTCGCGTGAAATGAGATATCCTTCAAGACATATTCACCGTTTTTACTATAGCTAAAGTTAACTTGGTTAAATTCTACTTCTCCAGTTACATGAGTATGATGTATCGGATTTACTGGCTCTTGTATTTCAATATTTGTATCTAAAACTTGCTGAATACGGTTTGCTGAGGTAAAGGAACGAGTAATTTGCATTAATACATGACTACTTGAGATAAGACCATTCATAATAATATTAAGATAATTGATAAAAGCTAGAATAACTCCAACCTGCATAGTCCCTTCATCTACTTTGATGGCACCCATCCACATTCCAAAAACAACACCTACGTTTACAATAAATAACATGACAGGCATTAGCGATAAGATGACTTGTTCTGCAGCCATATTTCTTTTAGTCAAAGTGTCATTCACATTTTTAAAAGACTCTATTTCATGATGCTTTCGGTTAAATGCTTTTATAACTCGAATACCAGAAAATGTCTCTTGTAACTTCGTATTTACTTTATCCATTGCCTTCTGTACCTTGACGAAAAGCTTGCCTGTTCTTGAAGAGAAGAAATAAATAAATGCCATTAAAATAGGTATAGTCACTAATAATACTGGAAATAACTCTCTTGCAGTGACCCATACGATAATAACTGAGCCTATAAACAACAATGGTCCTCGTACGAAAATACGTAATGTCATCATTAATGCCTGCTGTACTGAAGTGACATCATTTGTCACAATCGTGATAAGTTTTCCCGTTCCATAGGTATCTGTGTTACCACTAGAAAATTGCTGTGTCTTTTGAAAGACATCTCTCCGAATGTCAGCAGCAAAATTGACTGCAGCCTTGGAACTATAAACCGTACAACCTGCTCCTCCTATTAAACCGATAAATGCAGTGACGAGCATTAATATACTCATCTGGATAACATAGGCATTATCATTTTCAGCAATACCATTATCGATAATATGCTGCATAATCGTTGGCTGGAGTAAATCCATTGCCACCTCTAAACACATGAGTAAAGGAGCTAATATAGCAAAAACCGTATATGGTTTTAAATAACGAAGCAGCTTTTGTAGGGATTTCATATATTATCTCCCCCTTCTATAGATTTTCTTTTTGCAACTGCTTTGTAATAGATTGGATGAAAGCTGTTAACTGAACTGTTTTTTCCTTATCTTTTCTAGAGGCTTTAACTGCTTTCCTTAGCTCATCCTCCCATAGATCGAGTGTCTCTTTAAGCTGAATGGCCTCCGACGAATTTTGCCATTCCCATCTCGCTTGCCAATTGTCCCAAAAATCTTCTGTTTTTTGTTTAGAGTATTCATTAAGTCGAGACTGCCCCTTGTCACCTAGAGAGTAAATCTTCTTCTCTGATTCAAGTAACAACTCAATCATTTCCTGCTCCAGCAATTCCTGCAAAGCTGGATACACGGTCCCCGCACTGGCTGAATAAAATCCTCCAGCTCGCCTTTCTAATTCCTTCATCAGCTGATAACCATGCTTTGGACCTTCCTCCAACAAATGTAGTATCGCTAGCTGAACAAACCCTCTTCTCCTTTTTATATCGATCACTTCCTTTATGTATATCGATAATTTTAATCGATATACTTTAGAAAGACAATACTAATGATATCTGAAAGCCGGAATAAGAAAAACAACACAAAAAAAGAGCCAAGAAGGTATAAATAACTTTCTTGGCTCTTATATAACGGCTAATAACATTAGCCTTCTTAGTTTAATCTTTTTAATGGTTCGAACGCTGGTCCCTCCAGCACCTCACCTTTATAGTTAAAGCGCGAACCATGACATGGACAATCCCAAGAGCTCTCTGCATTATTAAACGCAACATCGCAACCCAAATGGGTGCATACTGGTTTAACTAAATACACTTTTCCATCCTGGTCCTTGTATGCGCCTACCTTTTTTCCTTCTACTTTTACAATATCACCTGTACCTACTTTTAAATCCTCAAGTTGGAGATCTACTTTTTCAGTCTTACCTTTAACGAATTCCTTAGCAACACTCGCGTTAGCTTTTGTGAATTTAGTAATATCTTCTTTTTTCATTTTTGATCTTGTAGGTGCAAAGAATTCTGCGAACCGGTTTTCTTTCCCTAATACATTGTCTACCATAATTTGAGCAGCAACTACACTGTTAGTCATACCCCATTTTCGGTAACCAGTGGCCACTAATACATCTGGTTTGTCAGAGGTCATTACACCAATATAAGGGACTTTATCTAATGTTTCTAAATCTTGTGCAGACCATCGATAGTTATACGATTGAAAGTTAAACTTTTCCCGACCATAGGCAGCTAAAGTTTCATACTTAGCAGTAGTATCTCCCTCCTGCCTCCCTGTCACATGACCCTCTCCGCCCAACAGAATATATCTTTTCCCGTCTGATCCTAAGGCTGAGCGAATTGACCTTGTGGGTTGCTCTACATTAATGTACATACCCTTCGGAGAGCTTTTTTCTGCAGGAGCGGCTATGACATAAGACCGGTGTGGTTCTAACCGTGTAAAATATAAACCATTTTCATCATTAAAAGGATAATGACTGCAAACGAGAATTTTCTTCGCTTTTATCTTATGACCGTCTACTGTTTTAACAATATTGTCTGATAGAAGATCTTTAGCACGAGTCTCTTCAAAGAAATGTACCCCATTTTGTACTGAGTGATCTACTAAAGCTTTGGCATATTTTACAGGATGAAACTGTCCTTGGTTGTCTAACCTAAGTGCTTTTTTCACCTGATATGGAAGCTCTGTTTGTTCCGTTAAAGTAGCAGGTCCAATACCTAATTTCTGATAGGCGTCCATTTCTTTTGTAACAGTATCTACTCCATCTTCCGTATCTGCATATATGTAGGCAGGCACTTTTTCAAAATCACATTTAATATCTAAATCGGAGACAGTACGTTCCACGAAGTTAAGAGCGTCCACCTGTGCTTCATAGTATAACTTCGCTTTTTCTTCATTAAAGGTATTGATCAGTTGCTGGTAGACATGTCCATGCTGGGTAGTTACTTTTGCAGTCGTGAAACCTGTAGTCCCATGTAAAATTTTACTTCCCTCTATAACTGCTACTGATTTACCACTTTTACTTAATAAATACGCAGCAGTTATTCCTGTTAAACCTGCTCCAACTACTAATACGTCTACTTCTATATTTTCATTTAATTTAGGAAACAATGGGAGTTCATTATTAGCTAACCAATAAGACTCTAAGTTTCCTGGTAATATCTTTTCTGTCATTATGTTTCCTCCTTTATTTATACTAGTGTCTATCTATTCATGAAAGTTTATTCAACAGAATCCATTTCTAAATTCCTTTTTTAAGGATAAACACGAACAATTCAAAGAGAATAATAAAATTTATTTGTTTTTAACAAGAGAGTAGAATGGATTTTAAATCTAGGGGATGCTTTTCCATAGGACTAGTGTATGGCTGAAGCTTGTCGATTGATTATAATCCTGCATTTAAAATGAAACTCTATTTATGAAGTTGCTGCACAGAACGTAAATTGATGGATAGTAACTCTTAATCCTTTGATACCCGTCCCATATTATTACAAAACGCATTAGGTAAAATACAACTAGTTTTTATAATAGGTTGGTACGGCTAGAACACCTTATACAAAGACTTCTTGGCAAAATAATTATTATTAGATAAAAATAAAGCTGCGAAATTTTACTGTTCGTAAAATTTTCGCAGCCTTTATGAGAATGTTTCCAGCTTCTTTACTGATTATCTATCTTCTTCTTCCCAGCACTCTGTATTTTTCAGTCCTGGAATTGATTTTGCATAAAAGACTGGATCTTCCCCTTTTTTTCGTTGCCTTGTAAAATCGTCTAATACCTTAAAGGCTACTTTACCCAAGAGGATTATGACCGCTATATTCAGCGTTGCCATTAATCCCATAAACAGATCGGCTAGGCTCCAAACGAGCTGAACATGTGCAATGGAACCAAACATGACCATACCTAATACGACAAAACGATAAGCCGTAAGCCATCCCTTGCTTGCATTCATAAATTCTATATTCGTTTCCCCATAATAATAGTTACCCATAACAGAACTAAAGGCAAAGAAAAGAATAGCTATTGCTACAAAGTAAGGAGCCCATTCACCAACATGAACAGCTAATGAGTTCTGGGTAAGAACAACCCCATCATCCTCACCTGTGCTATAAAGGCCTGCCAAAATAATAATAAATGCGGTTGCTGAACAAATGATAATTGTATCAAAAAATACACCTAAGCTTTGGACAAGACCTTGTTTCGCTGGATGAGATACGCTTGCCGTTGCAGCAGCATTTGGAACACTCCCCATCCCTGCCTCATTAGAAAATAAGCCACGTCTAACTCCTTGCATGATTGCCGCTCCGATTGTTCCGCCAACAGCTTCCTCTAGACCAAACGCATGTGTAACAATTAATTTGAACACTCCTGGAACTTCAGAAATATTTGTAATAACTACAAAAAGAGTAATCGCCAAATAGAATAGGGCCATTACAGGAACAACTATTTGAGTAACACGGACAATTCTATGTACTCCACCAAAGATAATAATTGCAGTTAATATGACTAAAACTATTCCAATTAAATAAGGAGGAATATCAAATACCTCTCCTACAGAAGCAGCAATTGTATTTGATTGAACTGCATTAAATATAAAACCAAAACACAAGATTAAAAGAATACTAAACACAATTCCAAGCTTTCTACTTCCTAGTGCTTTCTCCATGTAGTATGCGGGACCACCACGAAAGTTTTTACCGTCTCTCACCTTATATACTTGCGCTAAAGTACTTTCAATAAATGCAGTCGCCATACCAATAATAGCTATGATCCACATCCAAAATACAGCCCCTGGCCCGCCAATACCTATCGCTAAAGCCACTCCCGTTATATTACCTGTACCTACTCGAGATGCAGTACTGATTGTAAAAGCTTGAAAGGGAGAAACTCCACCCTTTTCTTCTTTTTTTTCTGTAATTAAACGAAACATCTCGCCAAACAAACGAAACTGAACAAATTTTGTGCTAAACGTAAAATAAAGGCCTGCTCCGACAAGCAAGGCAATCAATATATAAGTCCATAAAATATTATTGAACCAATCCACAGCGGTTTCAAGCCACCCCATATTATTTCCCTCCTAATTTTATACTCTTTGCTATATACCCTATTTGTCCTACAAAAAACAAAATAACGTAAATTAATTTTATTTTTCCCTGATAAAGATTTGTTTTTACTAGTTCTTAGTTATTAATAAAACTATTTTTGCAACCTATCCAACGATGGAGATAACTCTTTTTCTCTACTATAAAAAAATACCCTAAGAGATTTTACTCTTAGGGTATTTTCCAATGTTACTTCCTAGAAACTACACTAGAAATTTTTATATTTATTCAGCTAATGCCTCTGTTAATGCCGGTACTACTTGCTTCTTACGAGAAACGACTCCTTTTAATAATGCAACATTATTAACGAATGCCACATTAAATGCTGCCTCCGCTTTTAATGCCATTTTCCCTAACGCTAAAGCAACGGAGTCATTATTCAAGATATCTGTTACTACAAAGAAGAAGAGGTCTAATTCTTTTTCTTGAATTTCAACGTTAATCAATTCTTCTAATTGCTCTTGACGTCCCATCACATCATTTACATCAACAGCATTAACTTGAGCAATGATTACCTTATGTTCACCCATAGTGAACTCTTTCGCATCTAAGGAAAGTAGGTCCTCTAGGCTCTTATCGCTAAGATCAGCTCCAGCTTTCAGCATAGCTAGGCCATACTCTTCCACATTTACACCTGCTAGTTTTTCTAATTCACGCGCAGCCGTAATATCTTCTTCCGTGCACGTTGGAGATTTAAATAATAACGTATCTGAAACAATAGCGGATAGCATCAAGCCGGCAATGTTAGATGGTATTTCGATACCTTTTTCTTTAAATATTTTATTAATAATCGTAGCAGTACACCCTACTGGCTCTGCGCGATAATACAAGGGATCTGCTGTTTCAAAGTTAGCGATACGATGATGGTCAATAACCTCTGTAATTTGTACTTCTTCTATTCCAATTGCACTTTGTTGTTTTTCATTGTGATCTACTAGAATTACTTTTTCCGCTTCCGTTTCTACATTTTTTATCAATCGCGGAGCTTCAAACCCAAATTTCTCAAGTGCATATTTAGTCTCATTGTTTAATTCGCCTAAACGAACTGCCTCAGCCTCTACGCCAATTGCATTTTTTAAATATGCATATACAATAGCTGAAGTAATTGTATCTGTATCAGGGTTTTGATGTCCAAAAACTAGTACCTTTTCCATGAATAATCCTCCTAAAAATCTTTTTCCGACCTTATTTTATCATATATCTTGTCTATCATTGAAAAGTAAATTTGCTAATACATCCTTGTTATTAAGAAAGTCTGCAAGTGTATATTCGTCTAGCACCGTTAAATAGGCTTTTAGTGCTCTATTTAAAGCTCTCCTTAACCCGCAAGCTGGAGTTATGACACATCGATTTGCCTGACAATCAAAGCATTCTACTAAATGGAAATCATCCTCTGTCTTCCGTACAACTTGTCCTATGTTAATCTCCCCTGGTTCCATAGCCAAACGAATACCGCCACCTCTGCCACGAATCGTTTCAATATACCCAAGTTTCCCTAAATCATAGGTCACTTTCATTAAATGATTTTTAGAAATACCATATGCTTCTGAAATATCTTTAATAGTTGATAGGTCGCCTTTGTTTTTTGCTCCTAGATAGATCAATACTCGAAGCGAAAAGTCTGTATACATTGTCATTCTCATACTAACACCGCCATTCATTCCATTATACCTACTATGACAAACTCGTGAAAGAAATGTGACTGTTTATTTACAAAGATTAAAAGATGTATTTTAAATATTGCTTTTAATTTTGATGAGGGGTATGTTGAACTTATAAAAACAAAGCGCTATTATTTATGCTCTTGTGAATAAGTCATGCAGGCACATACGGATAGCGCTGAAAATGAAAAGGATGTGCAGATGCATATGTTATCCCAACACACAATTGATATAGTAAAATCCACTGTCCCTGTCTTAGAAGTACACGGAGTAGCAATCACAACTACATTTTATAGAAATCTTTTTGAAGCTCATCCAGAGCTATTAAATATTTTTAATCATGCTAACCAAGAGAAAGGTCGCCAGCAAAATGCTTTAGCTAATACGGTCTATGCCGCAGCTGTTCATATTGATAACTTAGCTGCTATTATTCCTGCCGTAAAACAGATTGGGCAAAAGCATGTAAGTTTAGGGATTAAGCCTGAACATTATCCGATTGTCGGTCAACATCTATTAGGAGCTATAAAAGAAGTATTAGGCGATGCGGCAACAGACGAAATAATTAATGCATGGGCTGAAGCATATGGAGTAATCGCAGATGCTTTTATAGGAATTGAAGAGGATATGTACGTAGCAGCCGAAAATCAAGAAGGAGGCTGGAGATTTTTTAAAGACTTTATCATTACTGATAAGGTGAAGGAAAGTGATAATATTACCTCCTTTTACTTTAAGCCTGCAGACGGAGGTGCCTTACCTTCCTATGAACCAGGTCAATATATTACTGTACGAGTAAATATTCCAGGAGAACAATATTTGATGAACAGACAATATAGTCTATCTAAAGCTTCTGATTTAGACGCATTCCGAATCTCCGTAAAGAAAGAAGACGAAAGCAATCCTGAAGGAAAAGTATCCGTACATCTTCATAAACAAATGAATATAGGTGATAAAGTGGAGATAAGCGCTCCTGCTGGGGAGTTTACGCTCAATAAGGAAGAAACTGCTCCAGTAACTTTTATTAGCGGCGGAGTAGGAATCACACCTATGATGAGTATGCTTGAAACAGTAGCAAACAATCAGCCTGAACGTTCTATTTCCTTTATATATAGTACACGTAAGAAGAATTTACATCCCTTTGACCAAGATATTCGCTCTTTAATAGATTCCTTGGAAAATGGCGTATATAAATCTCTATACTCCGAAGAAGGAGATGGATATATAACTAAAGAGATTATTAAAGAGTACGCTCACAAAGATGGAGATGTATATGTATGTGGTCCTGTAAGCTTTATGGAAGCGATGATCAATCATTTGTTAGAGCTTGGATTTGCAAAAGGTCATATTCATTACGAATTCTTCGGACCTGCACTGAATTTAAATTTAACTGAAGTGTAATAAATCTTTAAGCTAGGATGCTGTCTATTTATGGGCAGCATCCTTTTTAGGTATTTTTTTACCAATTAATATGCTTTTAGATATATGAATAGTTAAAAGGAAATGCTATAATTAGCCTATATTTTATTTTAAAGATAGAAATGAGTGATAAATTCATAATGGTTAAACAATTTGAGAGTAAGTATATTCCCCTATCTAACTACTTTAAAAAGTGCATTAAAAAAGAATTTATCCTTACATATGAAGAAATTGAGGCAATCATAGGGCAAGCACTACCAAATGCAGCCTACTTAAGCAGCAGTTGGTGGAAAAAAACAAAACCACCTGCCTTACACTACTTTGCGTGGATAAATTATGGGTATTCAGTAAAGGATGTAGTTTTAGGAGAGACGGTTATCTTTCAGGCAATGAATGAAGTAGAGGATGAGGAGAACGACATAGATCAAGATATATTAGTTATCCGAGAAGCAGAGCTAGACGATGCTCGTCCCTTCATTACTTTGCAGGAGGCTATTTTTTCAGAAACAGACTTTATGCTGTATGGGGAGTCTGACTTTCAAATGACCGTTCAGCATATAAGAAAGCAGATGACTGTTTGGAAAAGCTCACCTAACTCGGTCCTTTTCCTAGCCATTATGAATGGACAGTTTGCCGGCTTTATATTACTTCAAGGTCATTCTGCTCCTAGAGCAAGACATCGCTCCTCTTTAGTAATAGGAGTAAAAAAGCAATTCTCTAGAAAAGGTGTTGCCTCTTCACTTATTAACCGAGCATTTCTCTGGGCAAAACAAAATGGAGTCACTAAGCTAGAGCTCACCGTTGTAAAAGAGAATGTGGTGGCATACAGACTTTACCAAAAAGCTGGCTTCGAAAACGAAGGGCTAAGAAAAAACTCCTTGCTCATTAAAGGACAATACGTAGACGAATACTATATGGGCCGAGTCATCGAGTCAGAGAATTGAAAGATATCTATATAAACGGTATTTCATGCATTTAACTAGCTGTAAGAAGGCACAAAAAACTTACGATATTTAAAATGTATTCATGTTCAAAAAAAGAAGGCACTTTCTGTTCGATTTAGAACAGAATTGCCTTCTTTCTTTTTACTTATATCCTCGTTTGTTAGCTTCAAAATTAGCTTAAGATTCCTTGAGGACTTTTAGTACCCATCAATCAGTATTAGTTGTTCTATCGCATTTTCGATACATATGGATTGTCAGTTTCCCAGAAACGATAAGGATAATGAACGGCTTCTCCACTGTTTTCTATCCCAATGCGTGGTCCAGTAGAGATGGATGGAGCTGCCTCACCCTCTGACATATATAAAGGCTTTTCACTCCAATGATGCCCATAGTAATCCATTGTAATAGACATTGCCTTCGTCAGCTTTCCTGGACCGTTTGTCCATTGCTTTATTGGAAGCTCACGTCTATTCACTTTCATTTGTTCCAAACCTTCTATTGGCTCTACAGCACGTATTAAAATAGCCTGAGGAATGCCCGTTGGAGCTGCAACTACATTAATCAATGTATGCGTGTGCATTTGATACGTATAAATTAATCCTGGCTCCCCGAACATTACTTCTGTTCGCTTCGTTCTGCGATTACCAAAGCTATGAGCTGCTCGATCTTCTGCCCCCATATATGCTTCCGTCTCAACAATTTTCCCAATTAGCAGACCACTAGTATGCTCATGGATTATGTACTTCCCTATTAAATCCCTTGCAAGCTCTAATGTTGGTTGATGAAAAAAAGTAGGCTCGATTGGTTTCATTATAAAATTAGCCCCATCTTTTTCGCTTCAAATGTGAGCTCTTCTCGGAACTTAGGATGAGCGATTGAAATCAGCTGCTCAGCCCGCTTGGAAATCGGCTTGCCGAACATACTAGCTACGCCGTATTCGGTGACAATCATATCAATGTCATTTTTAGATGTAGTCACTATAGACCCAGGTGTTAACGAAAGCTTAATGCGAGAAATCTCGTCATTTTTGGCGGTTGATGTCATACATACAAAGCCTTTTCCTTTTTTAGAAAATCTTACTCCCCTTGCAAAATCAGCTTGTCCACCTGATGATGAATAATATTTACCTGCAACTGTCTCAGAAGCACATTGTCCATACAGATCTACCTCAGTAGTCGCATTAATAGATACAATTCGTTCTTCCTTTGCAATTTCACGTGGGTCATTTACAACACTAACCGGCAAAAACTCTACGGATGGATTATTGTTTAGAAAGTCATACAACTTCTTGGATCCATGCGCAAAAGTAGCTACTATTTTTCCTCTGTTCGTAAATTTCTGTGTACCATCAATAGCACCCGCCTCCACTAAGTCGACAATTCCATCTACAAACATTTCCGTGTGGATTCCTAAATGCTTATGATTTTTTAGTAGGCTTACAACTGCATTTGGAATAGAACCTATTCCAATTTGTAACGTATCTCCGTTATCAATCATATCAGTAACATACTCTGCAATTTTTAGGTCCTTGTCTCCGATCGGGGGCGCCACATCTTCTAATAAAGGACGATTATTTTCTACATAACCAAGTATTTGACTAATATGAACTTGATTTTGACCAAATGTTCTTGGCATATGCTCATTCACTTCTAATATGAATGGCACTGTTCCAATAAACTCACTCACTATATCTGCCTGTGTCCCCAAGGAAAAGTACCCAAATTCATCCATAGGAGATGCAACTGCCATAACCATCGAAAGATTCGTGGATGACCGTAGAATTCTAGGCATCTCATGAAAGTGATTTGGCACTAAGTCGACAAGACCTTGATGGAATGCCTTTCGCGTTGCTCCACTTAGAAAGTAAGAAACATGCTTTAACTTTCCAGGATAGGCACCTTCCATATAAGGACGATGCTTTAATGCCAACAACTGATGTACCTTTACATTCGTTAAGTCATGAGCATTTTCTTCTAATATATCTAAAAGCTTATGTGGTTCTCCATTTGTTAAAGGTAGAATGATATCTGCATTCGGAGGTATTAACTCGATTATTTGCCTGTCACTCAATATTTTTTCTTTCATTTTTTACACCCCTAATATATTTCATTTTACTGGTGAAACAGTATTTAAAAATGTCTTTAGTTCCTTAGGATTTCTTAATATGCATATGTCCCTGCTCTTACCAGCTTCAGACAGTACCTTGAGTATGGTAGGCCTGACTTTACTTGGAAAGCCCCAGACGAACTTTAGAAAATCCCAATCCAACTTCTCATTACAGCCGGAAGCCATGTCATCTCTAGTCTTCCCATTGTGTTTCCAAACCCGTTTTAATACTCTATATGTACAGAGTGTTCGTCGGAAATCCAAAAATATGATTAAATCAGCATACTTCACTCTCCACTCAAGTGTTGAGTTGAAGTTTCCATCTATAATCCATTGATCATCTTCTAGCTTCTTTTTTACCTTTTCTATGAACTCATCTTTGGAAACCGGGACCCACCCCTCGTTCCAATAGAGGGAATCTAAATGAACCAATGGCAAATCCCACTTTTTAGCGAGCTGCTTTGAAAAAGTAGATTTACCCGCTCCACTCGAACCAATGATTAATATCTTTTTGTGTTTTGAGCCTGGCATTTTTTATATCCCCCTTTATATGAGATAACTTCATTGTACTATTTTTTAACCAAGAGACAAACAAGAAAAGCGCAAGCGCCTGTTATGACCCGACAGGCAAATGGGGAAAAGCGAGGAGGCAGCTCCTCAGCCACCGGAGCTTTTATCCATTTGACCCCGA
>NZ_CALIED010000052.1:0-4320 GCF_938022135.1 uncultured Psychrobacillus sp. | reverse complement strand
CTCTGATTTAAAGATTTCTTTGCATTATAAATCAACCCTACCCTTTAACATAGCCTAAAAAAGTAAGAAAAAAGGTAACGAAGAAAATTCTTCGTTACCTTTTTTTAACTTACAACTGCAATTATTCCTTCTTTTTCATCTAATACAAGCTCTATACCGGTAGAGATAGGATCTAGGTTTAAAAATTCTCTCATTGTTTGGCGTAAAGATTCAATAATGTCTAGAGTACTTAAATTATACTGTTGATTATTTACATATGCCTCAGCGGAAAAACCAGTTTCGTCATCATACATTAACTCTACTTCAACTGCTTCCGGGTTAGCATTTACTTTACGACCAAAGTGAACGCAAATAGCATTAATAATATTTTGTTCCGGTACTACTAGTTTTTCCATGTATGTGGTTCCTCTTTCTTTTTCTTGTCTTTAAAGATGTTGATGATCTTAAGGATAAGAATAACAATTACTGCGATAGCAGCAGCATTAATTAAGAAACCTAATATGGAACCAAGTATACCCATGTTTGCAAAAAGACTACCAAAGAGTAATCCAGCGAGACCACCTATGAAAAGACCTTTCATCAATCCACCAGCCGTAAATCCACCTTTGGAGTTTGTGTTAGATGATTTATTTGTAGCTGTTGTAGAATTATCTTTATCTTTTTGAATATTAGAATTCGTATTGGAATTATTCGTATTGTCATTTGAATTATTATTAGAATTAAAACCTTTTTTTCCTGACTTGTATTTCTTAGCTTCAGCAGTTATATCGTCTTGAAAGACAAAATTGCCCACTGAAGAAAAAACAAGCGTGATAGTAAGTAGTGCGACTAGAATTTTCTTCAAAATTTAAAACCCTCCGTAAAATAGTTATTAGATTAGACTTACAGTATTACCTTATACTATTTACGAAAGAATGGAAAGAAAGTTTCATTTATATAAAAGATTATAGTTCAACTTGAAGAGAGCGACGTTGTATCTCACTTTTCAATAAAGCTAAAAAGTCAGGGCAAAGGTTAAGTTCCTTAGCAGTAAAATATGATTCTAATAATAGATCATCCGACATTTTACTCATTTCATTTCCTCCTAATAGTTAAATGTTCTTATATGTGAAAGGGCTTTAAGATTAAATAATTGTTATTAACATTACTTTACCAAAAAGTACTATTAAGAACAATCGTTCTTTTTATCCACAATATGTGGGTATAAGATGTTAATAAGTTGTTTACATGTTTGTCAAAATCATATTTATCTAGTGTGAATTCTGTGTGTAAACTTATCCACAAAGAATGAAAAAGGCGAATTTTGTCGAAACCTTTTTGGAATAAAAATCATTTTTAACATCTAAGCTGCTCCTTTAACGCATATGTTATATGATAATTTTTTTTCCTACTATCTAATAAATTTTTAGTTTTCTTTTTACTTAATTACACCAAAAAACAAAATATTTCCTTTTATCAATACCCGTTAAAATATGTGCTTAAACATAAAATAATTAAATTTTTTAAAAATTTAATTAAAATTCTTCTTTTTCTTGTTCTTCCTTGTCGTCAACTTGATTGTCATCATGGTCTAAAGCATAATTGGTGTCTCCAAGTAGACCTAAAGAGATGAATGTAGCTGCTCCGATTTTTGCTTTATTTTTTTCAGTAAACATATTTGTTACCTCCGTGCCTTATAGTTTTTCATTAAAGAATTTATCTTAAATAATACATACCTCTGGAAGAAGGAAATAAACATCTAAAATTTAGTTGAAAGCTATTGTATAAAGTAGGATGGGTACGCATCGCCTTATTATTAAAAAATTTATAAAAGGATAAGCAACATAGTGTATAAGATAGAAAAAATTATGAGAAGAAGTGATATTAACTATAAGGTTAGAAAGTAGAAAGAGCGGTTGTATGGAGTTGATCACGAGTTTGGAGAGTGATATATGCAGGTGAAATGGGATACTTGGTGTGGAGAATTTTAAATCTATTCTATAATGTGTAATTTCAGTTATACAGAGGCAATCTAACAAATTTAGAATTATTAGCGAGAGCTATAAGAACCATTACTTGTGGATGTAAACATTTGTCTGCAAAGGTACCTGGGAGGATAATTCTATAACGTCATTGTTGTACATTCTTATACAACCAAGTGATACTTCTTTTCCTATTGAGCTTGGATCGTTTGTCCCGTGTATACCATAATGAGGCTTAGATAATCCCATCCACAATGCCCCATATGGACCTCCTGGATCTACCTCCTTATTTATAATCATATAATTACCTGTTGGAGTAGGGGTTAAGACTTTTCCTACTGCAATAGGGTATGTTTTTAACAGTTTGCTTCCGTCATAAAGCTTCAACTGACGTTTTGTGACTGATACATCAATCCAAAGTGTCAAAAAATCAACTCCCGATATATTATTTCTTATTATATGAGTTGATTCGTAAGATGGATAACCAAAAATGAATGGTTATATACATTATGAAAAAGTGTATAGAGGAAGCAGGGGTTTCCTTGGTGTAGCCTATACACTCCTCCAAGTAGAAGCAAACTGTTAAAACAAAGGAAGAGCGCACTTAAGAGATATTCAAGTCCTCAAATAATTTTGCATTAACTCGATATCCTTGCTAAAGACCCGATCTTCAGTTATGGAGGGAATAAATGTACGGATCTCCTGCCACTTTTTAAGCAGTTTTGGAGCCATCAGCAACTCATTACGATACTCGACTCCTTGTACTGCACAAATAGCCTCGATAGCGATTACCCCACGGGCATTTTGAATGATTTGATAGGCATGTCTAGCCCCAATGGTTCCCATGCTGACATGGTCCTCTTGGTTTCCGGAGGATGGGATAGAGTCGACAGATGCTGGGTGAGCCAGTGTTTTATTTTCAGATACTAAACTAGCGGCAGTGTATTGTAAAATCATTGCTCCTGATTGTAGGCCAGGCTCTGGGCTTAAAAATGGCGGGAGACCAACATTTAATTGTGGGTTCACGAGTCTTTCTACCCGACGTTCGGAAACGTTAGCAAGCTCGGCCATTCCTACCTTTAAGAAATCCATCGCAAAGGCTATTGGTTGACCGTGAAAGTTCCCCCCTGAAACAACTATATTTCCGTCTTCTACGATTAATGGATTATCCGTGGCTGCATTCATTTCTATCTCAAGTTTTTCTTTTACATAGGAAAGCACTTGCCATGTGGCTCCGTGTATTTGAGGTATGCATCTTATGGAATAGGCATCCTGCACTCGCTGTTCCCCTTGTTTAGTGACTAGTTGACTTCCTTCCAACCAGTACAGCATTCGTTTAGCGACGTCTATTTGCTCCAGGTAACCTCGTGCTTCATGGATAGAAGGGTGAAAGGCGTCTGTAATCCCATGGAGGGCTTCCATTGTCATTGCAGCAATCCACTCGCTTTGATACGCAAGAGTCTCAGCTTCTAGCCAGTTAATCACTCCTTGAGCAGTCATTGCCTGAGTTCCATTTATTAAGGCTAACCCTTCCTTAGCTTCAAGTACAATTGGCTGTAGTCCATGTTCACTCCATACATTTGCAGCAGGAACATGCTTGTTAGCTTCCCAAACAAATCCTTCGCCAATTAATACAAGAGCTAAATGTGATAGAGGTGCTAAATCTCCAGATGCACCTAAAGAGCCTTGGGAAGGTATTACAGGATGGATATGGTGGTTTATCATATATGCCAGTCTTTCTAATACCTCGAGTCGTATGCCTGAAAAACCCTTCATCAGAGCATTCAAACGTAGAACGACCATAGCTCTTGAAACTAACTCTTCAAAAGGAGTTCCAACCCCACAAGCATGAGAACGTATCAAATGTAGTTGAAGTGCATGAACATCCTTCTCGTTTATACTTACATCGCTAAATTTTCCAAAGCCCGTATTAATTCCATACACGATTTCTCCGCTACTAACAATTTTCTCTACGGCTCTTCTACTGTTTTGAACAGCTTTTATAGCCTCTCTATCTAATGTTATTTTCTCGTCTTTATAAAGAATGGCTCTCATTTGTTCCAATGTAAGGCCATATCCTTTTAAGTGAATCATATTCTCCACTCCCACTTTTTTTATAGCTTTCATATTGTACCCATTTGCCTGTCGGGTCAGAGATAGGCGCCTGCGCTTTTCTTGGTGTCTAGCTCCGTCGGGGTCAAATGGAAAAAAGCTCCGGTGGCTGAGGAGCTGCCTCCTCGCTTTCCCCATTTGCCTTTCGGGGCAGGAATAGGCGCCTGCGCTTTTCTTGGTGTCTAGCTCCGGCGCCTTGCCCCTCGGGGTCAAATGGATAAAAGCTGCTCCTGCGCAAGCTCGTCGC